>NZ_JADBTR010000081.1:0-47107 GCF_020246065.1 Microcystis sp. M144S2 | reverse complement strand
GGTCTTGGCTGTTTATATTTTAACCAATAAATTGCTGTATTGCAAGCATAGTGAGCTTTTAAAGATAAATTATTGTTTTATTGGTCAGCAATAATTGTCTGTTTTTTATTTAATTTTACATGACAAGTTCGGAAGAGCCGAATTTCTTTTTGGCTATTAGTAAAACTCCAGGCCCGGGGCAGCAAAATAAACAGCAAGCAGAGGGCAAGGAAAACGGGAAAAAAGCGTCGAGAGAATTTCATCTTTTTAAAGGTCTTTCAAAAAACCGATCTTAACCGAAGCCAAGAAAAAAAGGGTGGACAATGCCCACCCGAAAAAATTTTCAGAGAACCTTTCTGGTTTAGTAGGTTTCTACGTGCCAGCGATGTTCTTTTTTCAGTTGTTTCTGATAGACAGACCAATCAGCGCCATTTTTAGCGGCAGCACCACTGATAGCATCGTCGATACCATCTTCCATCCCTTTCAGTCCGCACATATAAGCGTGGGTTTTGGGACTTTGGAGTAGATTCCAGATTTCGTCAGCGTGTTCGGCTACCCGGTGTTGAATATACATTCTGCCGCCCTGGGGATTTTGCTGTTCCCGGCTGATGGCATAGGTGAGACGGAAGTTATCGGGGAATTCCGCCGCGATTTGCTCTAATTCTTCTTGGTAAAGAATATTGGCCGTTTTGGGAACTCCGAAAATCAACCAAGCTAGACCTTTGAATTTATAATCTTCGTGTTGTTCCTTGAACATCCGCCAGAGAAAAGCTCGGAAGGGAGCGATTCCCGTCCCAGTGGCCATCATAATGATAGTGGCATCTTCATCACCCGGTAGCAGCATTTCCTTACCCACCGGACCAGTAATAGCCACATCGTCCCCCACCCCTATATTACAGAGATGGGTGGAACAAACCCCATAAACGGTTTCCTTGGTTTCTGGGTGCTGGTATTCTAACTGACGCACGCAGAGGGATACGGTTTTATCGTCTAATTTATCACCATGACGGGTGGAGGCGATCGAATAGAGTCTCAATTTATGAGGTTTGCCATTAGCATCGGTACCCGGGGGGATAATACCGATACTTTGCCCTTCTAAATAGCGTAAATCGCCCCCAGAAAGGTCAAAGGTGACGTGTTGTACGATGCCGATACCCCCCTCATCAACGAGAGCATAATTCTCGATACATTTGCCGATAAAGGGTTGGTTCGGACGGTAGATATTGACGGGGATATCTGTTTTTTCTTTCGCTTGAGTCATGGCCTTTTTCTTGGTCTGTTCGGGGACGGGCGATGATTGAGCGATTGGCTGTGGTGTGGAGGCACTAGAAACAGTTGCTACGGGGGCAATCCCATTTAAGGGTTTGATGCTGACGATACGACCACCTAAACGGGTAATCCGACGCATTTCTTGATTCATGCGACTGTAGGGAACCGTGAAAAACACGCTTCCACTCTGACGGATTGAATAATCCAAGCTGTCAGTATTGTCGTTTTGATTGAGACCCGCCACTTCGTAAACAAATAAACGGTTTCCCGCTAGTGTACTCGGACTGTACATTAAATATAACTCCCAACTCAAGTCACGATAATCGTTCCATAGTTTAGCCTACCATCGGTACACTACACCTAGGCCTAATTGAGAGTTATCTTAAAAAAACCACAGACATCGCTTTTATCTTTGGCTAAGGATAGGTTAAGTCTCTGGTTAAAATCTGTTACATTTGCAGCATTTTACTTTTTATTAAGATTTATGTTACTTTTTCCCATTTATGCTAAAAATCCCCCTAGTTTGCCTGATGAGGGCAAGAGCGGGGGACAAATATTAGCGATAATTATTTTATGAACTACTCGGACGCAGCAGCGTTTAAGGGTTTAATGCTGACGATGCGAGCGCCTAAACGGGTAATCCGACGCATTTCTTGATTCATGCGGCTATAGGGAACGGTTAAAAAGACACTGCCACTCTTACGGATAGAATAATCTAGGTTATCAGTATTGTCATTTTGACTCAAACCGACGACTTCATAGACAAAAAGGCGATTTTCTTTGGCACTAGAGAGACTTTGCATCGAAATGGCTCCGACATTGATGTTATAGTTCTCTAGTTTAGCCTAGCAGGGAGACTAGCAATCTAGTTAGGGTTTGCGGCAAAAAGTTTCTCGTGGGGCCAGGGTGTGGGGTGTAGGGTGTAGGGTGTAGGGTTTTATTTTAAGGTACTTTTCCCCTGAAATTTCCCCCCGATCCCTCCAATGGCTGGCACTTTTTGATTTTCCAAAAGTCTAAAAGTCTTAACCAACAAGGTTTTTAGATTTATTCAGCCAACCCTAGTTAATGGCCGATTTACGGCCGTTCATTGTACCATGACGCTCGATCGCAATTGTCCACAGGCCGCATCGGTCGCTAAACCTCTCGAATAACGGACAGTAACGGCGACTTTTTCCTGTTCTAAAATAGTTTTAAAAGCCTTAATTCTCTTTTCATCAGGCCGTTGATAATCCACCTCCTGAATGGGATTATAGGGGATTAAATTGACGTGAGACTGAAACCCTTTCACCAGTTTGACTAATTCCCCTGCGTGTTCGGGTAAATCATTCACTCCCGCTAAAAGAATGTATTCAAATGTCACCCTTCGTCCCGTGATTTGAACGTATTCCTGACAGTCTTGGATCAGATTAGTTAGAGGATAATGGTCGGCACTGGGGATTAATTTAGATCGAACTTGTTGATTAGAAGCATGGAGACTAACAGCAAAAGTTATTTGCAAATTATGTTCCGCTAATTGCTTGATTTTATGGGGTAATCCCACGGTAGAAATCGTTAAACAACGCTGACCGATACCCACATCTTGATTCAGGGAATGAATCGCTGTCACCACTTCGGGGATATTTAATAAAGGTTCCCCCATACCCATAAACACCACATGACTAACTCGCTGTTGAAAATCCTCCTGTACTGTTAACACTTGGTCAACGATTTCATACGCTTTTAAATTACGAGTAAACCCCCCTTTTCCCGTGGCACAAAAATCACAGGCCATGGGACAACCCACTTGGGAAGAAACACAGACTGTCAATCTTTTTTCACTGGGAATTCCCACCGCTTCGATAATTAAACCATCGGCCAGTTTTAGCAGATATTTACGAGTGCGATCGGGTGCTACACTGCGATAATGTATAAGGGAACGACCGATAGGATAATCCGCCAGCTTGCTGCGCCATTCTTGGGGGAATACGGAAATATCCGCCAAAGAATGCGCCCCTTTTTCGTATAGCCATTGGTGTAATTGTTTACCCCGATAAGCGGGTTGTCCCTGGTCTTTTACCCAGTCGGTCAGTTCCTCTAAAGATTTCGCTAGTAAAGTCATAAGTAGGTAGGCGTTAAAAATTATCAGACACCCCCGTTATCAAGGGTAGGGTTGATTCATGAATCAACCCTACCTTATTAAGGGGGGATCAAGGGGGGATTAAAGGCAAAATCCATTTTTAATTTAATTATAACCAGCTACTTAAACTGAGCCTGACGACAAAAATAAATCTAGTCTTAAGCTTGCTCTTTTTTACTTTTTACTTAACCCAACTTTTCAAAGGGGAACTGTCAGTGCCATAATAATCGATGGACTTCGATCGAGAACAGAAATTTTATGAGTTGCCAGCAAAAAAAGTCAATATGGGGAAATAAGGAGCTATTCAGTTGTAAAAGCAATATTTAAGCGAAAATTTATGAAAATCGCTATTTTATCGCAAGATGCTTCTCTTTATTCCACCAAGCGACTGAAAGAAGCGGGAGAAGCTCAAGGCCATGAGGTACGAGTGATCAATTATTTGCGCTGTTACATGAACATCACCTCCCATAAACCCACGGTTGTTTATAACGGTAAACCCTTAGAGAGTTTCGATGCGATTATCCCCCGTATTGCCGCCTCAAAAACCTTCTATGGAACCGCAGTAGTCCGACAATTCGAGGTGATGAATGTTTTTACTGCCAACGACTCGCAAGCAATTTCCCGGTCGCGGGATAAATTGCGTTGTCTGCAAATCCTGGCCAGGGAAGGGATAGGTTTACCGGTGACGGGAATTGCTCACGCAACTCAAGATATCGATGGTTTAATCGAAACCGTCGGCGGCACCCCTCTAGTGATTAAATTATTAGAGGGAACCCAAGGTATTGGCGTAGTCTTAGCGGAAACCGACCAAGCAGCCAAGTCAGTTATTGAAGCTTTTCGGCAACTAGAGGCTAATATTCTAGTACAAGAGTATATTAAAGAGGCCAGTGGGGCAGATCTGCGCTGTTTTGTCATCGATGGAAAAGTGGTGGCCTCGATGAAGCGACAGGGGGCCGAAGGGGATTTTCGTTCTAATCTTCACCGCGGTGGCAAAGCAGAAAAGATAAAATTAACCCCAGAGGAACGCAGTACGGCTATACGGGCCACTAAAGCCATGGGTTTACGGGTTGCGGGTGTGGACCTATTGCGGTCCAATCACGGGCCTGTGGTTATCGAGGTGAATTCCTCTCCCGGTTTGGAAGGAATAGAAGCGGCCACCGGTGTGGATGTAGCCAAAAAAATTATCGATTTTGTCGCTAAAAATGCCACCCTAGTCCTAAATCGCGATCGATATCAATATTAGCTGTCAGCCTTGCATCAGTTATCAGTTATCAGTTATCAGTGGGTAAGTTATCAGTCAATAGTATTAAGCGATAAGCTCGGAGCTGCCTTTTTACTAAAAAAAATCTCCCCACACCCCACACCCCACACCCCTTAAACAGGATTTAGTATCAGTTATCAGTCGGCAAATACACGGACGCTATCGGGAATAATTGATAGTTTTACCTTTGTACCGATGTCTAATTGGGTGTTAATCGTTGTTCTAGCGTGGATTTGGCTGCCGGTAGCCGTTAGCAGACAATAACGGTATTCCCGCCCCAAAAATTGGCGATCGCAAATAACCAGATCTCCCGTCTCATCCGGCTTAATTTTGACATCTTCCTCTCTCAGCATCAATTCCCCTTTGTCCAAATCTTGACCATCAGGGATTTCCCAGACTCCTATCTCGGTTTGCCATTGTCCACCCTTCCGTCTAGCGGGGAGAAAGTTAGCTTGGGTGACAAACTCAGCCACAAATCGCGAGGCCGGATGACTATAAATTTCTTCGGGATTGTTAATTTGTTCTAATTTTCCTTGACAAATGACCGCAATTGTGTCACTGATCACCATTGCTTCCTCCTGGTCGTGGGTGACAAAAATGGCCGAGATACCAGTCGCTTTCAGGATATGACGGATCTCGTGCCGTAAGCGTTGCCGGACCTGCACATCGAGATTACTTAAAGGTTCATCTAAGAGGATTAAAGAGGGTTTTGGGGCTAAAGCGCGGGCGAGGGCGACTCTTTGCTGTTGTCCTCCCGATAGCTGATGGGGATAACGTTTTTCTAGTCCTTGCAGTCCGACTAAATCCAAAGTTTCCGCCACCCTAGCGTTAATAGCTCTGCTCGATAATTTCTCCCCAGAATTTTTTAACCCAAAGGCGATATTGTCAGCAATGGTTAAATGGGGAAAAAGAGCGTAATCCTGAAAAACCATGCCCGTATTGCGTTTTTCCGGGGGAATAAAGGTTTTTTCGTCGGCAACTATTCGCCCTCCCAATTCAATCACTCCTTGAGATGGTTTTTCAAATCCCGCAATCATCCGCAGTAGAGTGGTTTTACCGCAACCCGACGGACCCAATAATCCGAGAATTTCGCCCTCTGTTAAACTAAAACTGATATTATCGACAGCTAGAGTAGGAGAAGCGGGAAAACGCTTGTTAACCTCGGATAAACGCAGAATGACAGACTTTTTCATGGTGAGAAAGACAATCGCCCAGTCAGTGGCAGGGCTATTTACTTAAGAATTATTCCTAATTAGTTCACTATTATTGTTTATAACATCTCACTGGACTAATTAGGAAACTTTCTCAAAAATTTCATGCTCACACCTGAAGATATTATTCTCGTTCCCCGGGGGGCCGAGCATAGCTCAATCCGTCGAGGATTAAGGAAAATCGGCGATTTAGCCCCGCAAATTATCCCGATTAACCTTGGCGCTCCAGAATTCCTCGACAGTTCCCCAGTCTCTAGGCAATCTCTAGAATTTCTTAATAAGCTCACAGGAAAAATTGTGCTGATGGGATTAGCGGGCAGTCTCAGCGATCGCTATCGAGTCGGAGATGGGGTAATCTATCAAGGTTGTGGCACAGAAACGGGGAGTTATTGGCAGTGCGAACCAGAAATAACCGCAGAAATCGCCCAATTAACCGGATATAGTCTTGTTAAAGGTTTAACCAGCGATCGCCTGATTAGCCGATCCGAGGAAAAACGACGTTTAGGACAAGGGGGCTATGAAGTGGTAGATATGGAAGGAGCAAGGATTTTAGCGGCTTTACCGGGGCAAAAAGTGGCAATTGTGCGCGTGATTAGCGACGAGGTGACGCAGGATTTACCCGATTTAGCCCCGGCAATTGATAATCAAGGTCAGCTGCTACCATTGCCCCTAACTCGACAAATGTTAATCCGTCCTCTCCCGGCCTTCCATTTGATTCAAGGTTCCCTAAAAGGTTTATCCGTACTAACTCAGGTGGCGCGAAAGTTGTGCGGCAGTAATTTTTAAAAGTTGCTTGCAGATTATTTTTTTTCTGTGCTATAGTGATTAAGCTAAAATCAAGCGGATGTGGTGGAACTGGTAGACACGCACGTTTGAGGGGCGTGTGGCTTACGCCTTGCGAGTTCGAGTCTCGCCATCCGCATAAACTTTTATCTGCCCTCTGACAAGAATTGCCCTTGTCACCTATCGTCAGGGATGGATATTTGGCCATCAAAATTTCCTAACTCATCCTTTCAGGTGGCTTAGGTTTGACTAAGTTTAGTTAAGCGGTTGCGAGGGGCGATTTAGCCAAAGCACTAGGTCGTTTAAGGTTGTAAAATCCAACAAAGCCTCAGCCAAGGACTCTAATTGCTCGATTTCTAAAGCCTGAATTCGGGCAGCCAACACCTCATCCACCGCACCAAAGCGACGTTGCAACAGACGCAAAATCAGGGCAGATTCTCCTTCCAGTCGTCCTTCCAGTCGTCCTTCCAGTCGTCCTTCTTCCTTGGCTTCACGATATACCCTTGTATCTGCCAATTGTAGTCCTAGCATCGCTTCCACCTCCTGCCGACTCAAGTTAGTAAATTTATAAACCATAATTGTGGCAATCATTTCTATTATGGCGCGACTGGCTTCTGTATCTGCAATTTGCTCTTGGGTTCGTGCCAGTAAATAGCGGGCTTTTTCTGGTGCTTGGGTTTCTTCCACAGTAGTGAGTACCATCAAGGCAACTCCTAGGGGTAACTGCTGAATTTCGCCTAATTCTTTCAGATAAATTCGATGCACTTGAGGACAATTGAGCAGCGCCCGGTAGGGATGGGCATTACTTTGTTCTAGGCTACGGGTGGGATAGATGACAACAATTTGCCAATCGGTAAATCGTTCTCGCTGACGATAAAAATACAAAAATGATTCACCAAATACCCGTTCATAGAGTCGTTCGTCTTTTTGAAATTGCACTTCACAAAAATAAATCACCCCATTACTATCAGTATCAGGTGGCAGGAATACGCCATCGATCTCAAATTTGGGTTCTTTGACGGCTACGGAGTCAAAGCGGTATTCGGTGGCATTATCTGGCGGGTTTTCCAGTAAATCGAAGAGAAGGGAGGGGGATTGTTGAAAAAGCCGGTAAAATATCGAGTCTCGTTTCATGATGATCGGGATTGCACCATAGCGATCTTCCCATGAAACCCCAAAAAAATAGAGAGAGGAAACCCGCGTCTCCTCTCCCTTGGGGCATTATTTTCTAGCTTTGCGGACAGCACCCCCTAGCATTAAACCGCCCAGTGTGATAAAACCAAGAAGGCTAGAGGGTTCGGGGACAGTGACTGCTGGAGTCGGAACTGTCAGCACGGAGGAGATGCCATATAACCGGCTGATACCAAAGCGGTTGGAATCGTCCATGGTAATCCACTCAGCTGTAATCGAACTGGCGCGCCCGTATCTTACTTGCCCCAGGGAGCCACCACCAAGTCTTCCATTCTCCGCTGTTCCATTGTTGTTGGTCCCTGTCCAGACTAGCTCATTCAATTGCAGATCGTCAGGAGTGCGATTGATAGCGGTTTGGATGCTGCCATCCCAGAGATCGGCATTATTGTTGGCGACCCGGTTGCCATCTATGAGATAGATCGGAACACCCGTACTCAATGTCGGATTAGTACCCGTATTATCACGGGCATCGACTGAAGCAGTAGAACCGATCGCCTTCCAAGTAATCGTATTCGGGTCAATTCCAGCCGCATTTAAAGCCTGATAGAGAGCCGTATCAGTCGTCCCTGGCAATATAGAGAGCCGTACTTGACTGGTGACAAAGTTATTGTAGTCGTCGATGTCGGTGCTTGTTGCATCCCGTTTGCCTTCAGTGACAAACACTAAACGATACTGAGCGCCGGGAGCCAAGCCAGGTGGGACGACCACCAAAGCAGCTTGTGCTGCACTAGCCGTTCCCAGAGTAGCCAGGGCAACCCCAGCGGAGACAATGCCGAGTTGTAATTTCATAAAAAAGGGTTAATGGTAAATGGTTTGAGTGCGTGACATTTCGATTCGGGTTAAGCAATAGGGCAACCCAAAACAATGACAAGCGAATGGTCAAAGGTAAATTACACACTTCCCCCCCACATTGTATTAAAAGCTACAATTTAATAAATATTTACATTCCTCTCCCCCAGGGCTTGCGCCCCTTGTATATTGGAGAAGTGGTAGGGTGTAAGCCTTTTCTTCGAGAGGATTTGCCGATCACCGAGACCCCAAGAGAGCCATCTGATCACTTATAAACTGTTGACTATCTAAATTACTCGTTAAGACTGCATTAGAGGTAAATATTTCATGAGCCAAACCATCACACCTTCTTCCTTAAAAGCTAGTTTAGCCCCCAATCCCACTAGAGCAGCAACGGTGGACGATGGGGGAAATGTGCTAGGGGAATTTCTGCAAGAAACTCTGGCCATGACTAAACGTCTGTTCATCCAATTACAACGTCGTCCTTCAACCCTAATCGCGGGGGTAATTCAGCCCTTTATGTGGCTGATTTTATTCGGGGCATTGTTTTATAAGGCTCCCCAGGGTCTATTCGGCAACGATCTCAGTTATGCTAAATTTCTCGCCCCCGGGGTGATTGTCTTTACCGCTTTTTCTGGGGCCCTCAATGCCGGTTTGCCGGTAATGTTCGATCGAGAATTTGGCTTCCTTAACCGTCTCTTGGTGGCACCTTTAACCACTCGTTACTCGATCGTGGCCGCTTCTACCATCTATATTATCGCCCTCAGTTTCATCCAAACCGCCTCGATCGTGGCTGCTAGTGCCTTTTTAGGGGCAGGATTGCCCAGTTTAGCCGGATTAGGTGCGATCGCTTTGATTGTTTTCCTAATAGTTTTGGGTATGACTGCCTTAAGTCTCAGTTTAACCTTTGCTCTCCCCGGACATATCGAATTAATCGCCGTCATTTTCGTCACCAATTTACCGCTTTTATTTGCCAGTACCGCCCTCGCTCCCTTAAACTTTATGGCAGATTGGTTACAAGTAATCGCTAGTCTCAACCCTCTTACCTATGCGATCGAACCGATCCGTTATATTTATTTCAATCAGCACTGGTCTTTTGATAGCATAGTCTTACAAACCCCTTGGCTTGACCTCAATTTCTTGACAGTTTTAGGCCTGCTCTTAGCTTTTGATCTGCTAATACTTTTGGCAATTCAGCCCTTACTTCGTCGTCGTTTTGCTTAAATCAGTTATCAGTTATCAGTTACCAGTTATCAGTTATCAGTTATCAGTTTACTGTTCACTGTTCACTGAAAAGCCTACAACTTTCTCACCACCAAAAACTAGATAATTTTCTGAGGAGTTATTTGGATTATGAATACTCAAAAAATGTTACTCAAATCGTCTTTATTTCTAGCTACTATTTTATTAGTCGGGGCTGATTTTAGTCCGCAAGTGTTAGCTCAAAGCTTGAACCCCAGTCAGCCGGATTATCAAAAAAATGAACGTAGTTCCGATGGCAGGGATGATCTCGGTGGTTTTAATCCTCTAGACTTGATTCATAATAGTAATTTTCGTCGTAGCCGGGACGGATCGGAATTTCAGGAAGATACTCGCAATAATATCAACGAAGCGGCCGAGGAGTTTAAACGCAAGCAAAGGGAACAACTGGAAAATCTGCAAAATCCTGCCCCAGAAACCAAATAAAACCCCTTTTTGATTTGCCTTTTGCTCATCCTAACCAGGAGGTTGATTTTGTCCTATTGCTTAGTATATATGATCGCTAAGTGCAGATGATCTGAGAAAGACCGATAACTGAAGAGCATTGGGGGGTTTATCTGACACGAATTTATATTAAACTTAGGATTGGTTTATTGAATTATCGTCTTATTAAAACTGTGGAAGTAATGGAAATCGGGCAAAAAGTCAAGGTCTGTCGCTTACGAGACCGCGTTAACTCGGATGTAGCGGGTAAATTGGGTAAAGTGGGTGTCATCAAAAATTTTAAGATGACCGATGGCAGCGGTGTTGGTGCTGTTGTCCAGTTCGATGATAAGACCGCTACTTGGTTTTTTGAGGATGAACTCAAACTCATCTAAATATAACGCTTAGGAATTAATTATGTCCTTAATTTTGACCTTTTTGGGCAAGGGGGGCAGCGGTCGCAGTACAATAGCGATCGCTTCGGCAAAGAAAATGGCTGGTCTGGGGTCAAAAGTTCTCTTGATCGGTCATGATCCTGGCCCCGCTTGGGGATTACTCCTCAAGGCCTCCCCTAGCTCCTCCGTCACGGAAATTGCCCCCAATCTCTCGGTTGTCCAGCTTAATAGTACGCAGTTACTAGAAAAAAGTTGGGAAGAAGTCAAGGAATTGGAAAAGCAGTATTTGCGTTCTCCTACCTTGAAAAATGTTTATGGTCAAGAGTTGGGCATTTTACCCGGTATGGACCAAGCTCTAGCTTTAAATTTTCTGCGGGAACAGGATAAAAGCGGAAATTACGATGTTATCATCTACGACGGCAGCGGAGATATCAACAGCCTGAGAATGTTGGGGATTCCCGAGGTAGGTGGCTGGTATTTACGGCGTTTTCGGCAGGTTTTTAGTGATTCCGAGATTGGTCGCACCCTTTCTCCCTTTTTCCAACCGATCGCCGCTGCCGTGCTGAATTTCTCCTTTAATCCCGACGGTTTAGGGCAGAAGGCCGATAATAACATTTTAGACGAGGGGCGCTCCGCTTTAGCCGATCCCCGGCGAGTTTTAGCCTATCTAGTCACCAATGATGATCCAATTGCGATCGCAGATGCCAAATATCTTTGGGGTGCGGCGCAGCAAATCGGTTTAAATGTGGGGGGAGTGATTTTTAATCGCTGTCAGAGTGCTACGGAGGATTTTGCCCCGCTGCCGGCCGCGATTTTACCCTACCGTCAAGGAGAAGATTGGCAGGAGTTAATCGCCGAGTTACCCAATTTTCTCACGGTGCAGCCGCCCAAACCGTTAATAATCGATACGGCAGCCGGTCAGGTCAAGGTTTATTTACCCGGATTCGAGAAAAAACAGGTAAAACTGACGCAATCAGGTCCAGAATTAACCATCGAAGCCGGGGATCAACGGCGTAATATTGATGTACCACCGCCTCTAACCGGACGAGCGGTAAAAGGGGCAAAATTCCAAGACGGTTACTTAATTATTTCTTTTTAAGGGATTATGTCGAACACCGAGATCGAAAACAAGGACGAGCGAGGGGCCAAAACTCGCCAATTATTGGGCATGAAAGGGGCCTCATCGGCAGAAACCTCCCTCTGGAAAATCCGCTTACAATTGATGAAGCCGATCACTTGGATTCCTCTCATTTGGGGGGTTGTCTGTGGGGCTGCTTCATCAGGTAATTATACTTGGTCTTTAGAAGATGTCTTAAAAGCAGCCACCTGTATGTTACTTTCCGGTCCGTTGATGACCGGTTATACTCAAACTTTAAATGATTTTTACGATCGAGAAATCGATGCAATTAATGAACCCTATCGTCCGATTCCTTCGGGGGTCATTTCTATTCCGCAAGTGGTCGGCCAGATTTTGGTTTTATTAGCAGCTGGGTTAGGAATATCTTATCTTCTCGATCGCTGGGCTGGTCATGATTTCCCGATCATGCTCTGTTTAACCCTATTTGGTTCTTTTATCGCCTATATTTATTCAGCACCACCTTTAAAATTAAAACAAAATGGTTGGCTAGGAAATTATGCCCTCGGTGCTAGTTATATAGCATTACCTTGGTGGGCAGGTCACGCCCTTTTTGGTCAGTTAAATGGGACAATTATGATCCTAACCCTCATCTATAGTCTGGCGGGTTTAGGCATTGCTGTGGTCAACGACTTTAAAAGTGTGGAAGGTGACGAAAAATTAGGCTTAAAATCCTTGCCAGTTATGTTTGGAATTACGACCGCTGCTTGGATTTGTGTGATTATGATCGATGTTTTTCAGGCAGGAATTGCGGGTTATCTGATTAGTATTCATCAGAATCTTTATGCCGCTATTTTACTGTTATTAATTATCCCTCAGATCACTTTCCAAGATATGTATTTTCTGCGGGATCCGCTCAAAAATGATGTCAAATATCAAGCCAGCGCCCAGCCTTTTCTAGTGTTAGGAATGTTGGTGACAGGTTTGGCTTTAGGTCAGGGGATACTCTGAAGATTGTAGTTAATAAAAACAGGAAATATCCAGTTTATAGGACATAATCGCCTTGAATTGGGCTTCGGTTTACGGTAACTTGATCCGTCAAGAGGGGTGAAAATAGATTTTCGGTTCGATCCCCCCTTAATCCCCCCTTGATAAGGGGGGTGCCGATCCCGCCTTGATAAGGAGGGCATCTGACAATTTTTAATACCTACCTACTTAGCTCGATTCCTAGTCTTTTCGTTACAATCAAGAGGGAATCGATGCCGGGGAGAAGATTACTTTTTTTCTTCCCTCCGATTCGCCATTCTTGACGAACTAATCAAGAATAGTTTCTGTTTAACAAGATTGATTGAGACAAGTATCTCGAATCCTAGTAACCATGAGTAATACCAGTAATTTTCGCCAAGCTTTACGCGAGGCTAAAAGCCAAGCACTTATCGGCCCTAATGTTATCCCCAAGGCCCTGCCCTATCTCGGTGGCGGTCTAATTTTAACTGCGGTGGGAACCTATGGCGGTTTAGGTGTGATCCAATCCTATCCCCAGATTTTCTTCCCGACTTTCTTTGTCGCCATAGTTGCCGAGATTATTTTATTTTTTGTCGCGCGTAATAGTGCGGAAAGCGGCAATAAAAGCACTGCTCTGCCCCTCCTGACTCTCTATAGCCTTCTTTCTGGCTATACTCTCAGTGGAATCGTCTATGTGGCCTTAGGTACTTCCGGTGTTGGTTTGCGGGGAGTGGCAATTGCTGCCCTCGGTTGCGGCATCGCTTTTGTGTTGGGACGGAATATCGGCTCGAATCTGTCGGAAAAAGATGGTTTAGCACTGACTCAAACCGTTAGCATCGGTATTCTCGCTCTTTTTATTGTTCTCATTGGTCAGCTAATTTTCTCTATCTTTGGTGGCGGTACTCCCACCTGGTTAGAAATCGCCATTTCTGGCATCGGGGTTTTCTTGTTTGCCGGCTCCGCAGTGGTGGACTTTTACATCTTGCCCCGTACCTACAGAGATGAACAGTATCTCAGTGCTGCTTTATCGATGTATTTGACCTATATCAACCTATTTATCTTTATTCTGCGCCTTTTAATCGCTCTTAACGGTCGAGATTAGGGCAAATAGAGAGGAGTTAGAAATTAGTTACAACCTAACTTCTAACTCCGCTAGAATAGTAAAGAAATGTAAACAGCCCGTAAAGATCATGACTGAACCACAACCGACTCAAACCCCCAAATTAGAAGATCCCAAATTTGGTTTTAATGACTATGCCGAGCGCCTCAACGGTAGGGCCGCTATGATTGGTTTTGTGATCACCCTGTTGATCGAGTATCTAACTGGCCAAGGTCTGTTATCTTGGTTAGGGTTACAGTAGTTTTTTAGGCTTTTTTAGGCATTCTAGGGGAAATACAGTCTTGAGTGTTAGTTAACGCATACAGGCTTGATGATTTTCCCCGTAGAATCCTTGCAGGACCGAATCACCTCGCTGTTGTGGTGTGCCGTGGGAGCGATTGGGAGCTTCAAAATCGCCCACTTCCGAGGCCGCTTCCGCTAGAAGTTTTCCTGCTATTATATAATCCTGTTTGGATAAACTTCTTGCTTCGGTAAATAACCAAGAAAGGGTATCTCCCGCTAGACAATCGGCCTGTAATTCAATGCCGATGCTCATTCCGCCTTCATCGATGCCACCGATACCCCGATTCCACTGAACAGCGTGAGCAGCCTCGTGAGCGACGGCGTAAAGGGGAAATAGGGGATTATCACTAATGCGAGTGACTTGCTGGAGATTGACGTAAACTGTATTATCTACAGTGCAGAAAGCCGCTAGGGAAATTACACCGCAGGGAGTGGTTATCGGGCCATCACTTAACAAATACTTAAAATTGATCTGGTGTAATTGAGCCGTATATTCAATTACCGCTTCTAAGGCATCCGTAATATCGTCTGCTTGCGCTCTCTGGGCTAGAGGGGATAAAATCAAGAGGGAACTACAGGAAACAGCAGATATCAGGGATAATAAACGTTTACGGCCAGAGTTAGGTTTCATGATACTAACAAAGTCGGGAGTAAGGAAGAAGTTTAATTGATCTGAATTAGCCTAGTGCTATGGTCACAATTCTAAAGGCTATATCTAAGACTTCCAGAGAAAATACAGAATTTACGCAGCTTTTGATCGAAGTTTACAGAATTTTTCCTCAAGGTTTAGGAAATTAATTTGGCACGACCACTTAGGGTCTGCTGAAAAAGTTTTTCGTGAGGGTAGGGTGTGGGGTGTGGGGTGTGGGCTTCGGCCGTGAGCTCAGCGTTCGACCGAGCTCACGCCGAGGTCCGAACGGGTGTGGGGTGTGGGGTGTAGGGTGTGGGGTGTAGGGTGTAGGGTGTGGGGTGTGGGAATTATGAATTATGAATTGGAAATTGGGGAGTTTTTTGCTGTGAACTGATAACTGATAACTGATTAAAGTACCATTTCTCTGGTGGCTTCTGCATCTATGGGTTTAATCAGATACAATCGCAACAGATCCCCGACGATACCTAGCTGTAAGGGTAACTTACGCATTGTTTTTAGCCATTGAGGAGAGCTACTTTCATCGATCGCTTTTAATTGTAAATTACGTTCGGCACAACGGTTTAAACGGGGAAAAAATTGGGTATGGTCCACATTTAAAATGGTGGGAAAAGCGCGAGCGGAGGTATTATTAGTCTGACGAATTACCTCTTGATCAAAAGCGATCGCATCCATTCCCAAAGCATCATAAAAGTCTGAGCGTTCGCGTACAGTTAAACTATGGGTAGCAAAGACGGAAAGCAGGAAAAAACGACTCCATAATCTCGATCGCCAATTATTCCACAATTGTGGTTTAGCTCGCAGTAAGGTTTTAAATATATCTCCGTGGCGATTTTCGTCCTGACACCAACTCTCGAAGTAATTAAAGAGAGGATTAAATTTATACTCTGGATGTTCTTCTAAATGACGATAAATGAGGATATAACGCCAATAACCGATTTTTTCGGAGAGATAGACCGTATATAATACCCATTCAAGGGGGAAAAAGGTGTAGGTGCGGGTTTTAGTAATTTTGGCTAGATCGAGGGAAATATTAAAGTCAGCCATGGCTTTATTGAGAAATCCTGCATGGCGCGCTTCATCTCTAGCCATAAGATGAAATATCTCCCCTAACAAGGGATTACGGCTTTTTAGTTGTCGTGACAGTTCCTTAAATAACAAAAAGCCGGAAAATTCGGAGATACAGGAGCGTTCTAGGTAATCTATAAAAGCATTTCTCGTTTTTTCATCGAGATTATCTTGATAGTTCTCAAATTCTTGCTGACGTTCAAAGTGATGCCGGTTGTAATCGGTCCGCATCTCCTCTAACATCGCTTTGATTTCGGTTTCTTGCAAAGAAAGGTCAAAATTAGCGGCAGCCTCAAAATCGGTGGTATAAAAACGAGGGGTGAGGATAGTTTCGCGCAGAACAGCTTTTTTCTGGGAGGGAGGTTCGACGGTAGTGACCATGATGGAAATTACTTGACTACATAGCTATATAAGATTTTAAACATAAATAGGTAAGCCAATGATAATTATTAAGTTTTATCAATATTTTGGGCAGTAGTGAGTAGGGGATAAAGACAAGTTGGCGAGCCGATTAGGGAAATAGGGAGTAGAATAGAAAGGTTGTGAGTCTATAACTATCGTTAAAATACTATGGCTTGTCCCAAGAAGAAAACCTCAAATGCCAAGCGCGACCAACGGAGAGCGCACTGGAGAAAGCAAGCGGCTCGGGAAGCGCAAAAAGCCTTATCTTTGGGTAAATCTGTTCTTTCTGGTCGTTCTAACAGCTTTGTCTATCCCACTAAAGAGGAAGAAGAAGGGGAAGACGAGGAATAACTTGATGGTGGGGAGTGAGGTATAGAAAACCTTTTCGCTCCCTAATATTTTAAGATTTGTTTAGGGTTTTCGTTGTGAGTCTCAACTAATGTTAGGCAAATTCTTTAAAAAACCAGAATCTCCCGATCAAGACCGAGTTCCTCCGGGCCAATATCTCGCTAGTGGTTTTCCTGTGCTTACCTACGGAGATACTCCCCAAATCAAGACCGAGGAATGGTTATTCAAGGTTTGGGGAAAGGTGGCCACGACTAAAATTTTTAACTGGTCGGATTTTATGGTCTTACCGCAGTCGGAATTTACTAAGGATTTTCACTGTGTCACCCGTTGGTCAAAATTAGATGTGACTTGGACAGGAATTAAGGTATCGGATTTTATGGCCTTAATTGACCTGTTGCCGGAAGCTACCCACGTCATGCAACACTGTTATGGTGGTTATACCACTAACCTCACCCTAGAGGAATTCCTGCACGAGGATAATTTTTTCGCTTTTCAACTGTTTGGTCAACCTTTACCCCCCGACCACGGTGGTCCGCTGCGCTTAGTTGTTCCCCATCTCTACGCTTGGAAAAGTTCTAAATGGATTAATGGCTTAGAATTTCTCGATCAAGAGCAATTGGGTTTCTGGGAACTTAATGGCTACCATCGACGAGGCGATCCATGGTTGGAGGAACGTTATGGCGGTTTTTGACGATTTTTGTCTTAAAATAGGGTGATATCAGCAAACGGAAGTTACCCCCCCCACAAAAGAGCATTCGGGTTTCCTTTTCTTGTACCCATGTAATTGAAGTTTTCTTAAGGTTTATAGGGATAGACAGAGTACCTCATAGAAATTACCCCGAAGACTGGTTGTAGTCATTGATCACTGATAACTGAAATAATGGCTCTCTTAGGTTTGGTGGGTAAAATGTATTCTAAGATACAGTCTTACGAGCAAGTGAGTGGAACGAACCACTCCAGACACAAAGGACACAAAGACCGATCGCTACTATATAAGTTAAACTTATCACACAAAGAATAAGAGAGCCAAATAACCGACTAATGAAAAAGAGGATATTGACTTTACTATTAGCTTTGCTTTTAGTTGCTAACATGAATAGCCAAGGGGTTTTAGCAGTGACGATCGATTTTCAATGGTTGGGAAATCAGGGTTATACAGCTAAAGGTTCTTTTAGTTATGATGAAAAAACGGCCCCGACTATCTTTTCAGAAAAAGGTTCGGGAAAGATGCAAGTTTTAGAAGATTTTCAGGTATCTTTTTATGATAACAGTGGTCAAGAGATCGCTAAATACGATAATGTCAGCGAGGGAATTTCCTCGGCTAATTATTTTCAGTTTAATTTTAATACCAAAACCGGTCAAGTTTTTGGCTCGATCGATCTTGGGGGTGAAGGGATGGGGGAAATCTATCTTCAAGGGGTGGTTAACGATAATTTGGCACTCTTGCGGGTGGAGTCGGTAGATCTGGTCATGGATGAGGATGATTCACCGGAAATTATTACTCAGTTTTGACTAAATTGATCGGGAAAATAGGGATTATCCTAGCCTAATTTTTCCGCTAATTCTAACCAGCGATCGGTTAAATTATCAATTTTTTGACTCAATTGAGCTAATTCTTCGGTCAGAGCGGTTATTTTGGTAAAATCTTCTAGGGGTTCTCCATAAAGTACCTGTTCAATTTCAGCTTTTTTTGATTCTAAAATTGGTATTTGTTTTTCGATGTCTTCGTATTCTTTTTTCTCTTTAAAAGAGATTTTCTTATTGACGGGTGAGGGAGAAGCTTTAACAGTTTTTGGGGTGACTTTTTTTTCTTTGGGTTCCTCCTCCTCTTTTTTCTGATCGAGATAAAGGGAATAATTACCCGGATATTGACGGATATTACCCCCGGTTTCAAAGGAAAAAATAGTATCAACTACTCGATCGAGAAAATAGCGATCATGGGAAACAACGATCACACAACCGTTAAAGTCCTCTAAATATTCTTCTAAAATTGCTAAAGTCTGCACATCGAGATCATTGGTGGGTTCATCTAAGATTAAAACATTAGGCGCACTCATCAAAACTCGTAGTAAAAATAAGCGTCGTCTTTCTCCCCCAGAAAGTTTATAAATTGGTGCATACTGTTGATCGGGAGGAAAGAGAAATTTTTCTAACATCTGGGAAGCGGTAATCACGCTGCCGTCTAGGGTTTTGACTAATTCGGCCACACTTTTCAGATATTCGATCACTCTTTGATTTTCGTTAATATTGAGATCATCGGATTGTTGATCGAAGTAACCAATATGAATAGTGGAACCGATGTCAACTGTGCCTGAATCGGGGAGAATTTTCCCGGTAATAATATCCATGAGAGTAGATTTTCCTACCCCATTACTGCCAATAATACCGATGCGATCTTCGGGAGTAAAAATATAGGTAAAATCTTTAATTAAAGTGCGATCTCCGTAAGCTTTCGAGATCTTTTCTACTTCAATAACTTTTTTGCCGATGCGTCTTCCTGCGGTGGCAATATCGACTTTTCCCTCCACCTGTTTAAATTCCTTATTACCCATTGCCTGAATGCGATCAATCCGCGCTTTTTGTTTGGTACTGCGCGCTTTTGGTCCCCGGGATAACCATTCTAATTCCCGTCGTAAAACTCCCGCGTGTTTGCGTTGACTACTGGCGATCGATTCTTCCGCTAAAGCTTTTTTTTCTAGATAATAGGCATAATTACCAGAATAAGTAGATAAATCTCCCCGATCAATTTCAATGATGCGATTAGTCACTCGATCGAGAAAATAGCGATCGTGAGTAATTAATAATAATCCTCCCCGAAAACGGGACAAATAACTCTGTAACCACTCCACGGAAAGCGCGTCTAAATGGTTTGTGGGTTCATCCATCAATAAACAGTCAGGATCGGCTAAAAGTGCGGTAGCGATGGCGATTCTTTTGCGATATCCCCCCGATAAATCTCCCACGCGAGCATTAAAATTATCGATGCCCAGTTTACTTAAAATAACTTTAGCATTGGTTTCTAAATCCCAGGCGGCAAGTTTATCAATTTGTTGCGAAACCCTTGACAAACGTTCCATAATAGTATCCAGATTTTCTGGCTCATGGACAAGGCGATCGGACAATTCCTCGTATTCCTTAATTAAAGTCATGCTCTCGCCACTATCTGCGAAAACCTGCTCTAAAACCGTTTTATCGTCGTCTAGCTCCGGTTGCTGGGGTAAATAGACGATTTTCATCCCGGAATTGATTTGAATTTCGCCACCATCGATCGCTTCTAACCCGGCGATCATTTTCAATAGGGTCGATTTTCCCGATCCATTCGTACCGATCAGGCCGACTTTATCGCGATCATCGAGGCTAAAACTCGCATCTTTGAGAATTTCCTTGATACCGAAGTCTTTTTTGAGCGATCGAACCGTCAGCAGTGTCATGATTTCTGGGAATAATCCTTCTTTTCTAGTTTGACATACTCCCACCGTCAAGCTAGGCTGTGACGGGGGATTCTTTCTACATTGTTGTTAGAAATTCCGGCGTTCCTGATTTGAGGTATGAATCTTCTTTGGTAGAATTTCTTAAAACCTAGACCCAAACTAACTTTTGCACGGGAACCTGAACAGTTGGCATTCATACCTTGATTCAGCAACGCCCTGCTGAAAAAGTTTTTCCCGAGGAAAAAAAACCTGTCCCTAATGCCGACGATAACCAGAAAAGGGACAGATTGGCTCAATTGCATGAGATTATTTTCAAGGGCCAGACGGCATCAGGAATTACATCATGCCCATGCCGCCCATGCCGCCCATGCCGCCCATGCCGCCCATGCCGCCCATGCCGCCCATATCAGGGGCTGCGGCTTCTTTAACGGGTTTTTCGACCACGAGGGCTTCGGTCGTTAGGACCATACCGGCGATAGAAGCGGCGTTTTGAACGGCTGACCGCACCACTTTAGCCGGATCGATAATTCCGGCGGCGATTAAGTCTTCGTACTTGCCGGTGAGGACATTGTAACCGACGCTAAAAGCGGTTTCGCGCACACCTTCCACGATCACATCCCCTTCCACACCGGCGTTATTAGCTAACTGACGCAGGGGGGCTTCTAGGGCTTTAGCGACGATATCGGCGGCGACTTTTTCCTCATCGTTAGTGAGAGAAGCTTTGAAAGCCTTCACCTTAGAAGCCAGATGAATCAAGGTTGTACCACCGCCCGGGACGATACCTTCTTCCACGGCGGCTTTGGTGGCATTGAGGGCATCTTCGATGCGGAGTTTGCGATCCTTGAGTTCGGTTTCTGTGGCTGCCCCGACCTTAATGACGGCCACACCGCCGGCTAATTTAGCGATGCGTTCCTGTAATTTTTCCTTATCGAATTCGGAATCGGTTTCTTCTAACTGTTTTTTCAGTTGGGCGAGACGTTTCTGCACATCGGCCTTATTGCGGCTGTCCCCAGAGGCGACAATAATTGTATTGTCTTTCTCTAGGGTAATTTTTGCCGCTTGCCCCAGCAGATCGAGGCTAACCGTGTCAAGACTTAAGCCCACTTCTTCGGAAATCAGACGACCGCCGGTGAGGATGGCGATATCTTGTAAAACCGCCTTGCGACGTTCCCCAAAACTGGGGGCCTTGATGGCGACGACATTTAAGACTCCCCGGGCCTTGTTGACCACTAGAGTGGCTAAGGCTTCGCCGTCCACATCTTCGGCGATAATTAATAGGGGACGACCTTGACGGGCAACGGCTTCGAGGACGGGGACTAATTCTGCGATCGCACTGATTTTTTTATCGGTAATCAGGATCAGGGGGTTGTCGTACTCGACGATCTGTCTTTCCTGATCGGTGATGAAATAGGGAGAGATATAACCGCGATCGATCTGCATCCCTTCCACTACTTCTAATTCCGTGGTTAGGGATTTCGATTCTTCCACGGTGATTACGCCATCGGTGGTGACTTTTTCCATGGCGGTGGCGATCATTTGTCCCACTTCTTCATCGTTGCCGGAAGAAACGGTGGCCACTTGAGCGATCGCATCTCCGGCGATCGGTTTAGCTACGGCGGCGATTTCTTCCACCAGATAGGCGATGGTTTTGTCTAGTCCGCGTCTTAAAGCGACGGGATTGGCCCCGGCGGTAACGTTTTTCAGACCTTCTTTAATTAAAGCCTGGGCGATGATGGTGGCGGTGGTGGTGCCATCTCCCGCTAAATCTTTGGTTTTTGCCGCTACTTCCTGAATTAATCTCGCCCCGGTGTTTTCGAGGGGATCGGACAATTCGATTTCTTTGGCGACGGTGATGCCGTCATTAACGATCTGGGGGGCGCCGTATTTCTTTTCTAACAAGACATTGCGTCCTTTCGGACCGAGGGTGATTTTTACCGCATCGGCCAAGGCGTTGACACCTCTTTCTAGGGCGCGACGGGATTCATCTTTAAAGGCAATGATTTTGGACATGGTATCGCTGTTGTGATAGGACTCCTTATAGTTAATTTAGCACTCTTAGGGCTTGAGTGCTAATCCAGGTGTGCGGTTATTGAGGAGATAACGATGTTGAGGGGATCAGGGTAAGCTAAACGGCTTTTACTTCGGATCACCGATATAGACTCCAAAAGGGTTATAGCTATTGGATCATGCAGGTTAAGCGCCGTTTAGCTTATGATGTCCCTAGCGCAGACTGAATTGAGTTAAAAAAAATAAAAATTCATCAAGATTTATTAATAATTGCAGAAAATCAATGATAACTATTGTAGGATAGGGAAGCTAACAAAATTTTAGCCCATTTTCGCCAAGAGATAGATGAATATCCTGCCTAGATTATTGTAGCTGATAAAGCCCTATTTCTTTGTTCATGTTCCACGAACTTTTGAGATATCGTCTGATTATTCTACCTGGTCTCAATTTTCATAACAGTGGGATGGATCGGGGAATAATGCAGTTTTTTTATCCTCAGATTTTTTTAGGAGAAGACAATCATGATTAATCTTAATCCTGCTATCGAACAAAAAATTAATGAATTTATTCTGAAAGTTAAATTAGCTCACCAAAAAGAAGCCACAGATATCATTCAAGAAACGAAGAATTTAAAAGATGAACTTATTCAAAAACTAGGTGGATTAACTTTTTCAGACCCTTCACCTAGCAGAGAAGAATTAGAAAAACAAATAATAGCTCATATAGATCAGCTTGTAGAGACAATCAACCTTTTATCTACTGGCAAAAGTTCAGAAACTCCTCTTGATACTTTCAGCCAAGAAACTGATAGTTTAGTTACAACAATTACGATTGTATTCGATGCTAATGCTAACGATGCAAACTTGCCAAAACTCAAGGAAAAGCTAACTGCTTGGCAAACAAAAGTTAAAGATACTTTGGTTAAATTTTCCACCACTGTGGAATTACAAAAGAAAAATGAGTCTTTGATTGCTGAACTGAAGGATAACTTAGACAAATATAGTTCAATTCCTGAAGTAGATGAACCCTTTGAAGAGTTAGTCAAGGAATTTAAAGATAATTTTGCACAACTACAAGTACAAGAAGCAAGTGTTTTATTTCAAACTTTAGACGATTTAATCAATGAAATTAAAGCTAGAGATGAGGTGATCAAACTAAATAAAAGAATTGATATTTTACTGGGAAAAACCCAAGAACAAGTAGCGGGATTCACTCAAGAATTAGACCGGGAAGTACAGGGAGAATTAGCCAAATTAATTAAAATACTAGGGATGGCACAGGTGGAACTCAAGAACATTTCCAAACCTTGTGATATCATGCAAGTAAAGTCGGTGGTAGATGCCGGGGAAATGGCGATTAAATCTTTAACAGGTCAACCTAATATTATTTTGGCACAAAAATTACGCTATGCTGCAACAACGGGATTAAGAGAAATCCAAAAAGGTTCTTGGTTTAGTGGTTTAGCAAACTTCAGAGATAATCTTTTCCATTCTTGCAAAATACCTACAAAAGTTTTAATTGGATTAGTGTTCGCTTTACCTGTAAATTGGTTTATTATGAACTTCTCTCCGGTGAAAGAGTTACTCTCCTTACCTCCAATCATAAAATCTAGTAACCAAAATACTCAGGGAGAAGGTAACCAAAATACTCCAGGAGAAGGTAACCAAAATGCTCAGGGAGAAAGTAGCCAAAATACTCAGGGAGAAGGTAACCAAAATGCTCAGGGAGAAAGTAGCCAAAATACTCAGGGAGAAGGTAACCAAAATACTCAGGGAGAAGGTAACCAAAATACTCAGGGAAAAAATAGCTCAAATACCGAGGACGGAGTAATAACAATTATACGTTTGATGTGGATAACAGGCACTTTAGGGGGAGGAGTTAGTCTTCTAACTCGTTTGCAAGATTTTGATAATCCCAAAAATCAAAAATATGACGATGACCTCTTGCCATTGTTAATTGGTTTAACCAAACCCATTTTAGGGGGAAGTTTCGCTTTCTTTATTCTGCTAATTATTAACTCTAACATTTTTCCCATAGATATTCGGCGTAGCACTGAAGATAAGGGGAATGACACCTATTTATATGGACTTTTGGCAATGGCTTTTGTGGCTGGATTTAGCGAACGTCTTATTCCCGATTTAATTAGTCAAGTAGAGAAAAAAGTAATTGTAGAGGCTAGTTCTACTGGACAGGGACTACCTCCAGCGATTTTGATCGCTCCGCCTAGCCAAAATTTAGCATTAAATAAAATCCAGGAATTTAGCATTAACCCCGTTGGTAAATACACCATCACAATCTCACCGCCAGACAGCGGTAAAATTGATAAAAATACCACTGATGCCAAATTTACCTACACTGCACCTGCACAAGGAAATGCTGGGGATACAATTACTATTACTGCCACTTCTGATTCCGGACAAACTGCCAAGGCTACTATCACTTTAACTGCATAAAAAAAGACCGAGAGAGCCTTCTAGTTTGACAAAAAAAGTATAACTCCCATTTACCCCGATTTCGGGTTAATCGGAATGGCCAATGCTTGAACTTGAATTTTTTTTAACTCGGAAACTAATCGAATCGCCTGCTGTTCGTAGAGGGGGGCGCCGAGAGTCGCTGGCAAATTTTCCATGAGATCGCTGGCGGTTTTCAGGGGACAATTAGAAAAACGACTGATTACGGTGGGTGCTTCTGCGGCAATATTGCGGTTAAAGGCTTTTTCCACCCGCACGCGCCAAGTTTTGGGAGTGCGACGACCCTGTTCCACCCGTCGCAGTCCGTTGATGGTGGCCAGCACCACAATGCGATCGCCGATGCGTAAATTGAGATAATCTTCGGGCATTAATTTCGGGGCTTGCCTTTCTCGTTGGTGTAGGATCGGCACAACTCGATAACCGTAGGCAATATCCCCGATCGAGCTACCATTGAGAGTATCTCCGGCTTCGATCTCGTATTCTGTCACCAGAATCGTTTTTTGCGCCCAACGGAACAGATAGATAATATTTTCTCCGAAAGCCGCTCCCGTAAAGGCTTCTGCCGCTACGGTGTTGGTTCCCAAAATGTGAGAGCGGGGCAGAATTTGACTTAATTGTTGACTAAGGTTGTCGTCGGTGGTGCGGATGACTAAGTAGCTTTGGGGGTTGAGTTTGCGGGTGGTTAGGGCTACTTCTAAATTGAGGATTTCGTCATCAGTAACAATCGCTATACTTTTAGCCCTATCTAAATTGACATTTTTTAAAGATTCTTCGATATTTCCCGTCATCAGGGGCATTTTTGGCAGCATAGTCCCATCAAAATCCCTATTTAAGCTGACCCCGACGATCGCCTGTTGCATTTCTAGTAATAAATTAGCCACTTCTCTGCCGACTCGACCTAAGCCAACAATAACGATATGATTCTGTTGGGGAACTGGGGGACGGTTAGGGATAAATTGAAATCTTGATGATAATAAAGTTTCTGTCAAAATGGCATAGAGAACCCCGATAAAAGCGGTTCCAGCTAAGGTTAAAAAGAGACTAAATAGCTGCATCCACCAGGGAACCGCATTTAAATCTTCGGGGTTAGAGCCACCGAAAACATCGCCGTAACCACCTAATAAAAGGATCGCTGTTCCTGAAAGAGAGGAAATAAAGGAAGCTCTCGGGGCGTAGAGATGGAAAAGAAAAGTCCCGATAATTACTAGGAGGATAATGATAAATACTGACAGGAAAGCCACCCGATGAATTTGCTGCTGAAAACTCAATTGCCAGAATTGTTGGATTTCTTTGAGGAATTTCTGCCAAAAATCCCGCAACTTCTGGGGAGAATTTAACGGTTTCTGGCGGACAGCATCGATGTTTTGGTAGGTAGTTTCGATGGTGGTAATGGTATCACCAGCCCCGATAGTGGTGGTGGGGGACCATTGATAAAATCCGGCCCTTAAAGGTTCATCGGGGGCTGTGTGTGCTAACAGACGACGGGTGGGGGTATTTAAATCACCTAAAAAGCGATCAAGTAAACCATCTTCGGGGCTAATTTGTCTCTGGATAATCCGCAATTTCTGACCGTCGAGATGCAAAAAACCGAGGGTTTCCGTGCCTAATGTGGCTAAAGCAAAGGCATTGGCGGGTAGTTGGGTGGGTTCATAGGCGATAAAATTGCCTAAACGTTCCTTGAGTAGCTGATTGAGATTATCTTTAGAAGAACGCACCACTAAGCGGGTAAGGGGATTTAATTGCCGAATAATTAGGGCAGTGGTGGCATTAATTCGCTCATCACTGGTGACAATTAAAGCAGCCCGACAGCGATCGATTCCCGCTCTTGCTAAAATGTTTTTTTGACGACAATCACCGATAATTATTTCCTCTAATAAATCGGGAAAATCATTAATTTCCCAACTGGGAGGCTGTATTAGTTCGATACCGACAACGCTAACCCCAAACTCTTTTAAAGACTTGACGCAGTGTTGTCCGAGACTACCCAATCCACACACTAAAAAGCGATCGGCTAACTTGACATTCCCATCGACAAAGCTGAGAGATTCTTGGTTCATAGATTCTGCTTGTCTTAAAAAATAGAATGCTTTTTCAAACTTCTGATCCCCCCTGCCCCCCTTGATAAGGGGGGTGCTGATCTCCCCTTAATCTACCCTTAATTTTCTTTTAACCAAGGGGGGTATTAGACGATTTTAAACACCTACCTAATTATAACATACCAGCATTTTTATTGCGTACCCGTTGATACATTTCTTCCATATTTAATTGGGAAGCAACGAGGTAATAAACTCCAGCAATATGTTTACAGGGATTTTGTCAATCGGGACAGGAATAATTAGTTCAGCTTTTTTCTGAGGGAAAAACCTAAATAGTGATTTCAGCTTTCATCGACCTGACTTTTAAACTAACTTCGGGATGAGCTTGCTTTAATCTTGCTTGATAAACCTGAACATTGGTTCCAGCTTTTGGTACTCTAGAAGCGACAATATAGCATTCTTTTTTAGATTTTTTATGTCTTTCTTGTAAGTAAGAATGATTTAGAGTTGACAATAATTGATCATAAGCTTGTTCAATATTTTTACCCTTGAGTTCAATATAAAGAGCCAAGCTACAGGGACTATCAATTTCTAACAGCCAGTCGCATCTTTTTCCCTCGATGATTAAACAATTATCTATTTTTATCTTAGTAATTAATTTCTGACTATTATTATTGACGATGAATTCTTTCCCATTTTCCTTAACTTTGACTATTTTATTATTATTGCATTCAGAACAGTGACTAATATTCATTATTGTTGAGCCTTTCTTTCTAAGATTTCTTCAAACTCTTGACTAAGTTCATCGGAGACAGCATCGAGGTTATTGATACCAATCAAGTTCACCTCTGTATCTAAGATACTTTGAGTTTGTCCATTGCTAATTGTGTAGGCTGACACATCTTGAAATTGAATAGTATTTTTATAACCTAAAGATTTTTCCGCTTTGACAGGCTCAACGTTAGCCGCCATGATTTTATTATTCAAAGCTGTGAGAATGTAGGGACTATGGGTAGTGAGAAAAAAACGACAATTTTTATTAGCATAAAGTAAGGTAAATAGTTCTACCATATCTCTTTGAGCGGAGGGAAAAAGATGGGTTTCAGGTTCCTCAATAAAAAATTGGTTGGATTCGGAATCAGGAAAAAACGAGAAAACTAAGAGAATTAATAACATTGGTAAAGCTTCTTGCTGTCCGCTTGAAGCATCAATTAAGTTAATCTTTCTCCCATCGGCATGATAAAGCCAATCTTGATCTTTCACGCGCGCATAGCTGCCTGATAGAATCTTTTCGCTAATTAATTTAATTTGATTATAAAGTTTTTTATCATCTTTTTTATCTTGGAATAAACTTTCTGATTCATTAATTATTCTGTATAGGCGTTGAGCATTTTCATAATTAGAGCCAAAGTTGATAATCAGAGGATCAAGATCAAAATTATTGGACAAAAAGGCAAAAATATTATTGGTAAAGTATTTAACAAAAAGAGTGCGACTAGCTGGTACAAATAAAATCTTTGTAGAAAAAATTTTTTCATTGCCTTGAAAAAAATCAGCAATATTTTTGGCCACACAATCATTCATATCTGAATAAATATCTTGAGTGACTTTGTTATTGCTTTTGGCAATTTTACTCACTTGTCTAATTGTTGTATTGTAAAACTTTTTAAAATTATCTGAATAGGTAAATTGTAGTTTAAAATAGCCAGATTTGTCCTTATATCTTTCAATCAAAAAGTTCATGTCATCCAAACGATAAACTATTTTAAATACTTGTTCTTTCCATGCGTATTTAGGAAATAATTCCTCAAATCGCTTCTGTAGGTGCCTTTTGAGTCCTTGCTGATCTTGAAGATTAGTGACTAATAATTTAACTTGATAAAACAAAAATGTCTGAAATAAAAAAACTAATTTAGCAATAATACTTTTACCAGTGGACTGTTCACCGATGATAACATTAATTTTTTTTATCTCTATTTCCGCATACTTAATAATCAGAAAATTTTCAATAATTAAGGATTCCATTGTATCTCTCTTATGTCCAGTCTCATAACAATACTAACAGGTTAGGGGTAGATTTTCAATTACTGTCAGTTGTTGACCTGTTTATTCTAATCTACCCTCCTATGGATAGATACCTAAGTCAAAAAGTCAGCAATTTAGCTACAGCGTTTCTGATCCAGATAAAGTGTAACCTAATTTGACATCGGGACTGACTGCTGACTCCCCAAAAGGAAAACTTATATTTTTTTAAAGTATCCCTGCATTTTTATTGCGTACCCGTTGATACATTTCTTCCATTACCTCGATAAAGGAGGTATCCTTATCCCAAAATGCAGGATAATCACCAGCTTTTTTAATGACAATTGCGGGAATAGTTGCGGATTTAACTAACTGAGGATTTTCTGGTAAACGGTGATGAGAGTGCCAAAATTCTTTGAGATCAATTGTTTCTGATGCCGGTATGGTTTCGGGTTTAGTGTGATAGGAAGTCCCGGGGTTAAGAGGAATTTTTTCCTCTTGGATGGAGGAGGAAAGCAACTTACCGAGAGGAGTTTTTGCTAACTCTTGCAGTAATTTTTGACGAGAGATACCCCGTAATTCAAATAAGAGGAAAGGATCCTGATCTAATTGGGAAGCAACGAGGTAATAAACTCCAGCAATATGTTTACAGGGATTTTCCCAATCGGGACAGGAACAATTGGTGATAAAATCCTTTTGACTGTGGGGTAATAAGTGCAGATTCAGATCGCTAAATGCTTCATCAATATTATCGGGAACTTCTTTGAGCAGCAGTTTAGAGATCATACTCGCTCTTGAACCAAGATTATATAAAGCTTGTGACCACTCTGCTTTAGTAATTGGTTTAATCTCGATACTCACCTTATACAAAGGTTCTTTGTAAACTCCAAAGTAGGGATTAATGGAACCTCGCACCTGAGCAGTAATTAAATTACCGTCAATTGTATAATTCTTGACTTTATCATTTTTAGCGTAGGAACGTCCTCGACTCAAGCGCGCTGAGTCGGTAAATTCTTCTAATGCTTCTATGAAGCGTTGTCCCCACCAAGTTTTACTAAATTTATTCATAGGTTTACCTCGATTAAATAATTGTCTGTTTATTCAATGCGATTAACTGACGAAAACTTTCGTTATCTAATTCCGTTAACCAGGATTCATCATTACTAACAATAGCATTAGCTACCTTTTTCTTTTCCTCGATCATTTCATCAATTCTTTCCTCTAAGGTTCCCAAAGTGACAAATTTATGCACGAAAACATTTTTTTGTTGACCAATTCTAAAAGCGCGATCAGTTGCTTGATTTTCCACCGCAGGATTCCACCAACGATCGAAATGAAAAACATGATTTGCTTTGGTTAAAGTAATCCCCACTCCCCCAGCTTTTAGGGATAAAATAAATACGGAAGGTTCTGTTTCGGGATGTTGAAATTCTTCGATCATTTGTTCTCGTTTTGGTTGAGAAGTCCCCCCGTGAAGATAATAGGTATTATAGCGAAAAGTTTGTTTGAGGTACTTTTGTAAGGAGTCACCGATTTCAGTAAATTGAGTGAAAATTAGCAGACTATCTCCCTCTAAAATTACTTCTTCTAGCATTTCTCCCAAACGCTCTAACTTATGCGATCGCTCAGGAGTAAAAGCACTGTTATCCTGTAAAAATTGACGCGGGTGATTACAAATTTGTTTCAAGCGCATCAGGGTAGATAAAATTAATCCTTTGCGTTTTATTCCCTCCGCTTCTTCTAATTGTTTTTCCACTTCTTTGATGACAACTTCGTAGAGAGAAGCTTGTTCTTTAGTTAAATTACAATACTGTTTGTGTTCCACTTTATCCGGTAAATCTTTAATTATCTGCTTATCGGTTTTTACCCGACGCAGAATAAAAGGTTCCACTAATTTTTTGAGAACCGTGGACTGGAGACGATCATTTTGTTTTTGGATTGGCACTTCAAAAGCTTTACGAAATTGAGTTTCTTTACCTAAATAACCAGGGTTAAGGAAGTTAAAAATTGACCATAAATCAAGCAGTCTATTTTCTACTGGAGTTCCCGTTAATGCGAGACGATGTTGTGCAGATAAACTCAAGATTGCTTTAGTTTGTGCCGCTTTAGGATTTTTGATATTTTGTGCTTCATCAATTACTAAACGTTGCCAGGATTGCGAGTTAAATAATTTCAAATCCTTGCGAACTAAGGTAAAAGAAGTAATGACGATATCCTTGTGACTAGCTACTGTCTGAAATTCGTTCTCATTTTGATAGCGCTTACTACCATGGTGAATTAAAACCTGAAGATGGGGGGCAAATTTTTCAATTTCTTTTGCCCAATTTCCCACCACAGAAGTGGGTGCGACTAGCAGAGTTGGTAAAACATTATTATCTCCCTCTCTTTCCCCAATCAATCTAGCAATTACCTGTAGGGTTTTTCCTAATCCCATATCGTCAGCAAGACAACCATTTAACCCCAATTGTTCTAGGTATTGAATCCAGGCAACTCCGCGCTTTTGGTACTCCCGCAGCGTTCCTTGTAATTGGGGAGGATTTTCGATCGGTTCTAGTTGACTAGGATTTTGTAATTTCTCTAGCATAGAACCCAAAAATTCATCGGTTTTAACAATAATCTCCTCTGGGGATTCGGCAGCTTTTTTCATTAATTCAATCAGATTCATCTCAGGATTTTTCTGCTGATATTTCTGCCAAAAATCCAGCATTTGCTGCATTTTATTTTGTTCTAATTCTACCCATTGGCCTCGAAATTTAACTAAGGGTGTTTTGGTGTTAATTAATTGTTGCCATTCCTCTTGACTAATAGTTTCTTCACCGATGGCTAATTCATATTGATATTCAATGATGTTTTCGAGGCTAAAAATCCCTTTACTAACGGGGGTAGATTTGCCTGATTTAGAAGTGGTTTTTAGCCGAACTTTAGCGCGTTGACGACCTTGGGGAGTCCACCAAGCGGGAATAATTACCTTATATCCCGCATCTTCTAAAATCCAAGCAGTTTCTTTCAAGAAAGTAAAAGCTTCTGCAAGGTTGAGATAAAATCCCGTCGGTTTATCCGTTTCTAATCCTTGCCAAATGGGGGGATAAATACGGGCAGCATAACCCAAACTTAGTAAAATATTTTTGTCTAAATCTTGACCAAAATGCGCTCGTATGCTTGTTCTAATTTCGGGGACTGCATACCAATATTCGTCTAATTCTAATCGCAGGGAGGGGTCTTGTTTAGAGATGAGGATAAAGGTAATTTGCCACTGTTCAATATTATTTTCTGGCGCTTCCGTTAGTTTAAAACCAAGGCTAAAACTAGATATATTTTGGTCTCCTAGTAATTGCTGTCTCCAAGTTTGCCACTGTTGATATTTTTCTAAGGCAGCGGCAGTTTGCAGAAATCCAGCAGCCTTAGTCACAGAGAAGCAATCACCTATAATTGTCTCGCTAATTTTTTTCTCAAAACTGGCAGGAATTGCCGTATTAGTGACAAATTCATTGAGGAGACATTCGGAGAAGTGCCGGAGTAGGGTTTTGGGATCGTATAATTGTGGTGAAGCATGGGGATTTTCAGCACCAGCAAGACAAATGCGGGGAAGATATTCGAGATAGCGATCGAGATTGGTTTCGTAGGTTGCTGATATAATTTCCCAAAGAGGGTAGATGGCAAAGTTAGCGGTTTTCTTGTTATTTGTGGTTAATTCTCGATATTTAAAGGCAGGAATATAGTTATCTTTGAGAATTATTTCTTTAAAAGCTTGACTGTAGTGATACCAAAAAAGTAGATCTGCACCTAACTGAATCTCTGAGGAGTTGTAAAGACAGATAAAGTGCAGATCATTGAGCAGTTTAAGTACAGGATTAAGGGGATAACAATCAATTTGCCAAGATTGCCATTGGCTATTTTCTGGGGGTTCTTTTTCTAGATAACGCAGTAATTCTAAGGAGGGTAAAGGTTGATTGTCGTGGCTAGGTAAAAGAAAGTAGCGGGGGACAAATTGCCGACTAAGAGGATTATAATTCGATTGAACTATTCCTAATTCTCCGGTGAGAAAGCTAGTTAATTCTTCTTTGCTTAACTGAAAAGGATGATAATTATTAGCAGTGGTGCGACTCTTTTTCGGGGTGCTAGTTTCTCCCCAAAGATAAAAGCTGCCCTTCTGAATAAATTCGTCCGTTAATTCAGGAATCCAAGTACCGTGAAGAATTTTCATGGTTTTTAATTAGTACAAAAGAACTTGAATGAGAGCAAGACTTAGCCTCTAGAAAAATTGTAGCGATTATGGGAGGATTCTCCACACTTTCCTGTTCTTATCCCTTTGGGAACCCAAAAGTCCTCTGGATCAGAGAAAAATATGATCAGCAAACTGAAAACTCAGATCTGATAAGCTGTTCGTAATTTAAATTGCTTGTTGAGACGAGGCAAGAGGCAAAAGGCAACAGTAAAGGGATTGGGGGAGGTTCGGCTAATCTAAGAATAAGCGGTTTAAATGCGTCTTAGCTTAACTGATACAGCCTTTCTGATCATCCCCGATGAAGTGTAACCTAATTTGGTATCGACGACCGACTCCCAAAAACCAGAGACTTTGTACCTCACCATTAAGATAACTGCTATCAAAACGCGGATATCACTGCCAATAGAGTTCGGTTTTACCGTTATGGGATGAGCATTAACGGGGGTACTATTCTAGGTAAGGAATTTGTATCTAGTCAGTGATGAAGACGATGTTAAAGGGGTCTTTACCGAAATTAAGCGATATTTTCCCGCCGACTGACCATCAGGACCGGGAAACTTTCACCCCCAATGCTTTTTATCCTAATTTATCGGAATGGCTCAAGCGCTCGCAACTGAAAGCGGAAAGTGAATGGTTCGCAGCGATCGCAGCTTTAGAAAATATCTTATTACAAAACCCAAATAATGCCGCCAGTCGGGGTTTAATTCTCTCCGGTCCGACGGCTTTAGTCAGAGAAAGCAAGGCTTTAACGGGTTTTAAATTCGGTGTTTTTACTGTTAAAGCTTTAAAACATTTACAATGGCCGGGTTTTCAATTGCCTTCTCAGGAAAAATCCGCCGCCGATGTTTCCCCGACGGAGATTCATGAATTGCCTCTCTTGCCAACGGATCCGATTGCTAATGAAAGATTTTGTCTGGTTTTTAGCGAAAGTTTCGCTCTTTTGCTGGTTTTAGGCGAGGATCAGTGGGGTTTGTCCTCTTTTCAATTTTCCTTTGATCCCGTCCTCACTCAGCAAGCTTGGCAGCAGTTGCGGCAACGATTAGTTAATCTGCGTTATCCGCAAATCGAGACTTTAGAGGCAATTATCGAGGCTAATGGCAGTCCCTCGCCGGATTATCGTCTAGTTAGCCAATTTAGTCGCCAATTACTACAAAATTTACCCAACCAGTCTAACTTAGACCTGAAAAAAACGAAATCGTCTATCAATGCCGAAATCACTCCCCCAAAGGAAGATAATTCTAATTTAGAATCGGGTTGTGATTTGGAATTATTGCGCGCTTTAACCCACGAAATTCGCACCCCTTTAACCACCATTCGCACCATTACCCGATTATTATTAAAACGGGCAAAAGTAACGGAAGATGTGCAGAAATATCTAGAAACAATCGATTTAGAATGTAGTGAACAAATTCAGCGCATGGAATTAATTTTCCGAGCCGCAGAATTGGGTATTAATCCTCTGGGAGATAAACCGATTCAATTAATTCCAATTGCTCTAGAAAAAGTCTTTCAAGATAGTATCCCACGGTGGCAAAAACAAGCTAAACGGCGCAATGTCAATTTAGAAGTTAATGTACCGAAAAAATTGCCTTCGGTAATTAGCGACCCGAATTTATTGGATCAAATGTTAAATGGAGTCGTGGAAAAATGTACTCGCAGTATGGCTAGTGGTGGCCTGTTGCAAGTACATATATCAACGGCAGGAAATCAATTAAAAATGCAGTTCCAAACTCAGGTAAAATCTCCTAATCTTACCTTCAAAGCTTTGGGAAAAGTCTTAATGTTTCAACCAGAGACGGGTAGCTTAAGTCTGAATATGAAGGTAACTAAAAACCTTTTTCAAGCTTTGGGAGGTAAATTTATTGTGCGTGAAAAACCCGAAGAAGGTGAGATTTTAACTATTTTCTTGCCCCTCGGACGCATTAAATAAGTTGGGATTATTCTAAAATTTTCATCTTGTAAAATAGGCAAAATTGCCAAGAGTATGCTATACTAGGGCAACAAATATTATTGATAGTTGCCATGGAAAAAACTGTTTTAATTTTAGGTGGCACTGGTCGCATTGGTCAAAGTGTCGCCCTAGATATTATTAATCATACTGCAGCTAAAATTATTATCACAGGACGCAAGGAAAGAGCGATTAAATTACTGCCAAGAATGCAGTTTTTGGCTTTAGATTTAGAAGAAATAGACAAGCTTAGACAAGCAATTAAAAATAGTGATTTAGTCATTCATTGTGCTGGTCCCTTTCATTATCGCGATGGCAGGGTAGTAAAAATTTGCATCGAAGAAAAAGTCAATTATATTGATGTTAGTGATCATCGTTCTTTTTATCAAAAGTTAATTCCCTATCGAGAATTAGCGATAAAAGCGGGAATAACTGCCGTGGTTAATACGGGAATTTTCCCCGGTATTTCTAATAGTATAGTGCGGGAGGGAGTCGAACAATTAGATAGGGTAGAAACGATCCGTTTAAATTATGCCGTAGCCGGTTCAGGAGGTGCGGGATTAACTGTGATGCGGACAACTTTTCTCGGTTTAAAAAAGCCTTTTTTAGCTTGGATTGAGGGACAATGGCAAGAGATTAAACCCTATACTGCTAGAGAAGTAATTGACTTTCCTGCTCCTTTGGGTAAAACTGTTGTTTATTGGTTTGATATGCCAGAAACCTATACTTTTGCTGAATCTTTTCAAGTGCGAAATGTGATCACAAAATTTGGTTCTATTCCCGATTTTTATAATCATTTAACTTGGATTACTGCCCATATTTTTCCCGATGCTTGGGTAGAAAGTTCTCGGGGAATTGAGTTTTTTTCCCAAGTTAGTTATCGCATGACAGAAGTAACCGATAAATTTTCGGGAATTGGGGTAGCAATGTTAGCCAAAGTGGCCGGATGGCAAGGGCAGCAAAAAGCAGTTTATCAAGCAACTATGCTTCACGAAAACACTGCTCAAGCAGCGGGTTGGGGAACTGGCAGCGTGGCAGAATTAATCTTAGCGGCAAAACTCCAAAAAGCTGGGATTTATCCCGTGGAACAGGTGTTATCCACAGAACTATTCCATGCTACGATGAAAAAAAGAGGTATTAAACTCGATCGCTCCTGTGCAATTGTGGCTTAGAAGATGAAAAAAATCTGGCGTTACCTAGGGCTGTTTTGTTTAGTTTTGTTACTGACTTTATCCCCTATCTTCATGATAGCGGCCCAGAATAATCCTGCTAAACAAGGACAGGAAACACCCCTGGAAACTTTGGGAGAAGTTTTTCCCGTCATGCTTGATAATCAAGAACTTTTTACGATTCGGCAAGGAATAGGTTCTTTTTCAGCGCAAGAAAGAGCGAAATCGATTACAACCAGAATTGAAAAAATTGCCGATGACGATGCTCTTTCTCCTGAAGATTTAACGATAAAAATTGATCCTGAAGACAAAAACCCTTCGATTATTTTGGGAGATACAGTTATTGCTACTATTACTTCTAAAGATGCCAAATTACACTCAGTAAGTCAAGAAGTATTGGCCGAACGAGCTTTGGCAAAGATTAAAGCAGCCATTGTCCGTTATCGTCAAGAACGTCAACCAGATAACCTCTTAAAAGATGCAGCTTTGACGGTAAGTGCCACCTTGTCCACGGTCTTAATTTTCTGGGTAATAATTTTTATATCTTCGCGGGTTTTTCCCCAGATTCAGAGATTAATCACCTCCCTAGTTCCTGGGGTCGTATTCCAAAATTTTGAGATTATTAGTTCTAGGACAATAGGAATTTTTTCCCTAAGAGTTTTGCAATTTATCCGAACTCTAATTATTTTAACTATTCTCTATTTTTATTTAACTTTTGTCCTTCGTCTTTTTCCCTGGACTAGAAAATTTGGTGATGGTTTTCTGCAATACTTTTTTAGTGCTTTGGAAGTTATTTCCCAAGAGATAGCAAAATATTTACCCAATATTTTTATTATACTGATAATTGTTTTTATAACTCACTATCTGTTGAGAGCAATTAAACCATTTTTCACTGGATTGGAAAGAGAAAATTTAGTAATTAATGGTTTCTATCCCGATTGGGCAAAACCAACCTATAATTTACTGTCACTGCTGATAATTGCCTTAGCTATAGTCATCGCTTTTCCCTATCTACCCGGATTTAATTCTCCTGCTTTTCAGGGGGTGTCGGTATTTTTAGGGGTACTATTTTCCTTGGGTTCCACCTCTGCTATCGCTAACGTGGTGGGGGGAATTATCCTCATCTATACCCGCTCTTTTCAACTAGGAGATAAAATTTCTATTGGTGATGTTATTGGAGATGTGATTGAAAAAGGATTATTAGTCACCCGTATTCGCACACCGTCTAATAGAATTATCACGATTCCTAATTCATCGCTGTTAAACACTAATGTGATTAACTTTACTGTCTCTCAACGGGAATTCAAACAGCCTTTAATTTTGCAAACCACAGTCACTCTCGGTTATGATTTACCTTGGCGTAAGGTTCACGCAACCCTGAAAGAAGCAGCCTTAGCCACCCAATTTATTGTCTCAGAACCTGCTCCTTTTGTCTTGCAAACCAGTCTCGATGATTTTTATGTCAGCTATCAGCTAAATGCCTACACCGATCATCCTAGCAAAATGGTGTATATTTATTCTGAATTACATCAAAATATTCAGGATAAATGTAACGAAGTCGGTATCGAAATTATGTCTCCTCACTACAAGGCTCTCCGGGATGGCAATCACAGCACTATTCCTGAAAATTATCTGCCGGAAGATTATCAAAGTCCTGCTTTTGGTATTCAGTCAAATTCTCAGAAGTAATAATTTTCCTAATAGCTTTAATCCCATTTGTCAAGCACTTTTGAGTTATTGTTGATAATTCTTCACCAAATTCACAGTTAATAGCAGGAATAAATATTCCCCAGGCCCTGGGACTTTGTTGATAAATTGCTTGAGTTAATGCTAATAAAGAAGCAGGACTTTCTGCATGACCGAAATTATTCCATTCCGTAACTGCCGCTAATTTTTCTATCTGGATATCAGTTTGATTAGATAATACCGCATCAACAAAAATAACTAGGGAAGCATCAGCTATATCGGCTGCTAACTCAGGAGTCAATTGATGGGTAGCGATGACTTGCACATGAGGCAAATTCTCCTCAGCGATAATTTCGGCTATTCTCACTCCCACTCCGTCATCATTTCTTAAAGTATTACCATAGCCGATGAGCAGTATTTTAAAATTATTCATGGTTATAGCAGTTATCTTAATGATGAGGTAAACAGTTCTCGTTTTGGGGAGTCGGTGGTCGATATCAAATTAGATTACACTTCATCTTGATGAGAAACGCTGTAAAATAAGTATAGGATATCTGGGATGATCTCGATACACAGCTTGACCTAATCGATAAATTAACTGAGTCTGGTAAGAAAACTTAAGCCTTGATAGTAGTTTCTTGATGAGAAAAAATTATGCTAAGGAAGGGTCATGAAGACTATCTCTTTTCTCTCACCCAGAAATCATCTTTAGGCGAACCAGAAAATACTGATATTCAATTAAGTCTAGAATTTAGTCTAGCTATGGGGAGAATTGCCTATTTAAGCGACTTTTTTCCCTAAAATGACTACATCAGCCAGAAAATCGTCTAGTTCGGCAATTTGAGGTAAATAACCCCATCGTTGAAAGCCGAATTTTTCAAAGAGACGAATACTGGCCTGATTGTGGGCAAAAATAATACAGATAAGATTAGATATACCCAATTTTGGACAGCAATTCAGGGCATATTCTACTAATAATTTACCGATTCCACGACCTTGATAATCGGGGGAAATATATAAACTAACCTCTGCCGTTTTTTGGTAAGCGACACGACCATAAAACATCTGTAAACTCAGCCAACCCACCACCCGACCTTCGAGCACTATTACCCAGATGGGATACTGTTCAGGATCGTGCTTTTTAAACCATTCTCGCCGACTTTCGAGGGAAATAGGCTTTAAATCTGCGGTTGCCTTGCGAGTGGGAACAGCAGCATTATAAATCTCGATAATTGTTGGTAAATCTGTTTCTTTAGCCTCGCGAATAATCATAGAATATCAAGTAAGATGAAGTATAACCTAATTTTGCCTTGTCTCCTAACTTCTGAACTCTCCTATATCTCTCAATCTTACCTTAAAATTGGGTTTGATAGCGGACGGTAAACTCATTCAAATTATAATCGTAGGAGAAGCGGATAAAAGACTGGGAATTAACTCGATAGACGGTTTCCAAATTGGGAAGAATATTAAAATCCGTTGCTCCAATCGCATTACTAACCGCATTCTCCACATCATACACGACTCCTTGTGCTAAGAGGGGAATTGCCAACTGAACCACTCCAAATTGAATCAATTGTTCCGTATTTTTCCCCTGTAAACCATTAAAAACTGACAGCAATTGTTCCCCCAAAAGTCGAACGATTTCTCCTTGACTGCGGGGGGGAGTGCTGGTTAATTTAACTAGGGGAGTATTAAGCAATCCCTCATCTTCACCTCTAGCAAAAGCCAATGCTTGTAAACAATTAGCAGCTTTTTGTAATTCTGCATCTGTATAGTTTTCCTCTAGGGGAAAAGGTGGACTATCGGGACGAATTTGGCACACTTCATTGATGTTACGACCTAAATTTGGTAGCAAGCGATTTAATTCCCCTTCAACGCTGAGGGTGACATCGATCCTTTGAATGCGATTGAGGCTATCATCGGGAATTTCATTACTAGGAAAATCCCCCCCTGGACGGGAGATAGCAAAATCGCGAGATTGAGAAAATTCGCTGAGAATTGTTCGCAGTTGAATATCAACAAAGGGATTAAAAAGTCCCAACCCGCGACTAGAATCGAAAACAATAACATTTTGATTGCGTCGGTTAAGAAGAAAACGAGTATCGATGTAGCTAACCCGTCCTCGCTCGAGATTAATCACTCCATTGGTTTGTAATTTCTCCAGTGGAGTGAGCGAACCGTTCAAGGTTAAAGCACCACTAAAATCAAATTGATACAAAGGTTCTTGTTCGATTGATAATCCCGCTAAAGACACTTGGAAATTATTTAAAACCGGAGTAATATTGGTGGTCTGAGGAATGTTGAGAGGCTGCAGCCAGCGACTCACTGGTTTATCCGTTTCTTGATTAATTTCTGCTGTGCGAGGAAGAAAAACTTTACCCCTAGAAAGACGCACATTACCCCCGATAATTGGTTGCTGAATTGTTCCCGTTATCATAGCATTCCCAGCAATTAATCCTCGATAAAGGCCATTAATTGCTATATCTCCCTCTTGAATATTAATTGTTAAGGGATTAGGATTATTTTTGAAGGCTTGAAAGAAAGGTAAAACTCCCACCACAGAAATTTGTCTGTCAGCGATCAAGCCTTGTAATTCCTCTACTGTTAAGTTTTCAGGGGTTAACCCAATGCGGCCATTTACGGTTAAAATCTCTGGAAAAGCAACACTGCGGATAGCGGCATTATCGAGAGTAACTATACCATTTGCTTCTAAATCTTTGATTTTTAAACCCTCTTTTATATCTAATCTTCCCGTCGCTGAAAGAACTACCTCTCCCTCACCGTTAACCCATTCAATGGTGTTTTGACTGATAGCTTCAATTAATTTGAGTGCATCGGTTCCCAATTTTGCTTGGATTTTTAATTGATCATTACCCGGTAGGGGAGGATAGGGAATGCTGGCATAAAGTTGGATTGATTCCGAGGAGGTTGTCCGCAAATCAAAACGATACTGATTATAGGTAAATAAACCAATTATATCCTGATTAATATTTTGGGCATTAATTGCACCATCAATAAAGGCAAAATTACCCTGAATACGAGGATTTAATAAAGTTCCTGTAATTTGTCCTTGAGTTTTTAGACTACCGGATACATCCAAGGGAAACTGGACGAAATTTCTCAAGAGATCGAGAGAAAGATTTTCCACTGCAAAAGTTCCCTCTAATTTTTTTAAGGAAAAATCACCCGCCAAAAATACGGAAGAATCTCGTGACTTTAATCTAATCGGTTCTATCCTGAGCAACTGACGATTTAAGTTAAGATTAATTGTTACTTCATCAATCGGAATTAATTGGGTATCGGTGGTGACAATTCCCAGAGGGTTAACAATATTTACCGTCGGTCTTTGTGGTCGCCATTCCCATCGATTGCCCTGAAATTGTACGCTAAGATCGGGATTTTTTAAAGTCCCAATTAAGGCTATATTTGCTTGATAACGGCCGCGAAAATCTAGTTCAGAAGGTATCCCGACTACCCCTCTTTTACCTGCTAATTGCTGGATTATTTCTTCAATTTTTGCCCGCAAATTTACCTGTTGTGCTAGGGACGCTTCGGGATTACCTACTCCTAGTGTACTAAGTTGAATAGTCTGGTTATTCTCCGAGGAGAAAAGGTTGATTAAACTGGTTAAATCATAGATACTAGCAACTGATAATAAATCTTGAATATAACCTTGATCTACCCTGAGTTTAGCTTCTATTGCTTGGGTTTGCCAATTAAATAAACCTTGCAGATTATATTGACTTGCACCCGCTTGTAAACTCCCCGCTTGCAGTTGGACTATGGAATCCCGATAAACCAAATTTGCCGTTAATTTTTCCCCAATTAAGTTACCTAAACTAGGTTGATTAATCTCTAGTTGTCCTTGTCCCTGTAAGTTAAATAAATTGATGTCTAGATTAGCATTCATCTGTCCAGCAATAATCCCTGGAATATTATAGGCTGCCGTTGGAGATATTTTCAGGATTTCTAGGGGAAAATTGGCAATCTGAACATTTAAATTTTCTCCGCTTCGTTTAGCTGTTGCTAGAAAAGGAGTCTTATTTCCAAAAGCTTGGCGAATATTTATCCCTAAGGGAAGATAGGGCAGCAGACAATTCTTTTGTTGACAAGGATCGAAAGTTAGGTCAATAATGTCCTGATTTCCCCGCAGATTTAAACTAATATTTTGACCAATTCCTGCTTGCATACTTCCTTTTAAGATAGGTTCAAAGGGTCGATCATTAATGCTAAAGTTAGCTAAATTTATATCTCCTTTGATTTGTATATTTCCCACTTTTTGCCACGCAGTTAAGAGATTTTTTCCTGTGATTTTTCCTTGAAATTCTCCGAACCCTGTCAGTGTCGATTCTCTGGGTTTCAAACGAGGATCGATCGGTAAAAGCGATATAATCTGATCTAAGGGTATAGTAGAAAAGTCAGTTTTTGCCTGTAGATTTAAGTTAACCTCAGCGATATCAGGTTGACTGGTAAGATTAGCTAAAAGAATATTTCCGCGCACATCAAAGCTATTTTCTCCCCACTGTGCCGAAAGATTATTAACCTGAATCGGTGTTACTCCCTGCCAAATTTCTTGAATGTTTCCCGCTAAATTGGCCTTAAAATCTAAGTGAGGAATCGAGATTGATTTTATTCCTGGTAATTGTCCTAGTACGGCAGCGGGATTAAGATTAGCGGCAATAATATCACTTTGCCATAAATTATTATTCAGTTGTCCCTTAGCTTTAATTTCTCCTTTAGCTACATTAATACGAGAGTTAAAAACTGCTTTGATACTGCTTAAGTTGAGTCGTTTTTCTAGCAGGGAGTCGAAAATAGTTTGGGCATTTCCTGTTGCTTGAAACCTGGTTTGGTAAATATTCAAAGGTATGGGAATATTAGTCTGAAAATTCTCTAAACTACTGAGAATATTAAAAATCCCGTTGTTTAACTGAATATCAGTATTAATCGTATTATTATCCACTAACAACCGAGTATTTACCCTAGCATTGACGGTGGACAAATTAGGGATTTTTCCCGCTAGTAAATTATTGATTGCACCAGTGAAATTGACTTGTGTTTTTCCTAGACTAACAGGAATATTTATCTTGGGTAAAAACGGATTTAAGTTAATGCCTGCCGTATTAACTATACCACTTAAAATACCTTGTTCCAGTTGGGCTGTCGTTCTTAGAGATTGACTATTGACAAATAACTGTATATCTCCTTCTCCGCGCCAAGTTTGTAAATCCGTTAAAGTACCGCTAATCAGAGAATTTATTCTACCAGCAAAGTTAATTTTTGTCTTGCCTAAACTGACGGGAACTGTTAAATTTTCCACTAGAGGATTGAGACTAATTCCCCCAGTGTTAACTGTTCCTGTCAGGAAACCTCGATTCAGTTTAGCTGTGGCAATTAAAGGATTATTATCTACTAATAACTCCATATTCCCTTGACCTTGCCAACTGCTGAAAATATTATTTTTATTATTCAGTAATTCCCCTAAATAACCCTGTAAATTAATTTGTGATCGCGTTAATTTAACCTGGGTTGGTAAGTTAGGCAATAGGGAATTAATCGGCAATCCCGCTAAGAAAGCGTTAGCCTGAAGATTTCCTTGCAATACTTGACTATTGACGAAAATTGTGCCTTGTTTACCGCTAATTCCTAAGTTAGCAATTCCGTTTAAAGTATTAATATTAAGTTGGTCAATTTTGCCACTAAATTGAATATTAGCTGTCTCTAAATTTAAGGGTTCTAAGGTTTCTAGGTAGGGGCAAATACTATCTAAATATTGACAAACAAGAGGCACAAAAGGAGTCAATAAAAAGTTATTGCCCGTGATTTTTGCCTGGACTAATTTGCTGGTAAAATCACCATTACCATTAACCTGTAGTTTGCCGCCATTTGTTTTAATGACCGTATCGGTTAAATTTATTTTGTTGCCCCCTAAAAATACTTTACCCTCCCCGGCAACATTGAGTAATCCTGACTGATTAACCGTGGGTATTTGCCAATTAATTAATAATTGTGGCAGTCCTAAACTACCCCTAGCTTTAATATTAGCTTGCAGATCATTTATATTAATTTTAGCGGGAATTGTCGCGAATTGAGATAAGATTTTTCTCGTGGGAAAATGCGCTTGTAAATTCAAATTAATCGGCATTTTTGTCCCGTCAAGAGGTTGATTTTTTTGCAGGGATTGCAGAATATTTAACTGCAATTTTCCTTCCCCTTTAATTTCTCCACCTGCGACGGGTTTAATTTTAATTTTATCTAAATTAAGATTATTGAGATTTGTTTGAAAATTACTGGTTATTGATTGAATAGGAATTTGCTCAAAAATAATCGGTTTGCTGCTGCTAACGGTTCCTTTAATTAGAGGTTGATCTAGTTTTCCCGTCACTTGAAAAGTAGATCGTGCTTCTCCCCGTAAATCCAGAGGTGATTGCAGATAAATAATTCTTAAAAGCTGTTGTAAATCCACCGATTCTAGAGCGACCTTGAGATGATAACCAGTTTGCCAATTTACTTCTCCTCTTACCTCAGTTTTAATCTTGCCAATACTTGCGATCGCCTGTTCAACTAATACTTTATCTCCCTGTAAATTTAACTTAGTTGTTAGCTTAATTGGATACTGAAAAGGTTGGAATTTTCCCGCCAAATCTGTCACCTGAAAATTGCCATTACCTTGACTTTGATTTAGCTTTGCCCAACTGGGAATATTGAGAGCAATATTAGCATTTACTTGTCCTTGATTTAATTGAAAATTGCGATTAGGAATTAAAGTTAATAGTTGACTTAAGTTTAAACGGTCGATCTGAAGATTAGTTAGGCTTTCACCCGTTTTTAACGCCGTTTCTCCTTGAATTTTTACTTGACTTTTGAGGATTTCTGCGCTAAAATCGTAGGTGAGAGGCTGCCTTTGATTATCAATAAATCTTCCTTGACCATCGGCCTTAATTTCTATCGGTTTTTTCAGGGCATAGGGTTGGATAGTAATAGCTCCCTTCTCCACCTGAAAACCCAGATTTAACCTAATGGGTGCCTCCCGATCAAAGTTACTAGCTATTTTTTCTAAATTATCGAGCCATTGACCATTTTTATCCTGATCGAGATAAATACTGGGATTAATTAACTTGACATCAACCGGCAGCGGCAGACCTAAAAGTAAGGGCAGCGGATTTAATCCCAATTCGATCGCATCAATAGATAAACTATCGGCAGAATTGGCCGTAGCTGGAATTGCCGATTTACCGATACGAATGCGATTAAAATAAAAGCCCTCTATCTTACCTACCCTGACGGGTCTGTGCAGCATTTCACTGAAGATATTGTCTAAAATTGGGGTGAGACGTTCATAAACTAAATAACGAGTCGTAAAATAGCCAAGGGAGGTAATTCCTAGGAGAGTAATTCCCCCGACAATTAAAGTAGAAGGCCGGCGGACAAATCGACCGATACTCAGAAAAAGATTAGGACGAGGAGAAGGATCGCCGGGGGAATTACTCATAATTGTTTACCTCACACACACCAAAGAAAGGGCAATGGCTCACCAGAGCTAATGAACTATGTTGACATCTTCACCGCAGCACTGATAGTCCTCAATCGATTAATTGCAATTTTTTAGGCAATTATTGGGTTTAAATCCTGTGAGGAAGTCAAGGGATGCGGCCAATTAAAAGCCTCTCTCCCCATCTTAGCCTAAGACTGAAATGGCTGGCTAAAATTTTCGACAATCCGCCAAAATCTCGCCACTTTCAACAGCCAACCGAATGAATATTGATCACCCCACCAGTTCAAGCAGAATATTGCTCGGATCAATAGGTTCGGAAATTGAAGATAGAGAGAAAACTTGTGCGGACAGACAACAATCCGGCGCAGTCTGGAACAACAACTGGAAGCATTCAGTCTTAGAATATTGGGATTAGCACGTCTATTATTTTTACTGCAAAAATCGTCTTATAGATAAAGATCATGAAAGCCAGATTATCGATCGCCCTAACCGCCCTAATGACCTTGGGCATAACTGCCACACCAGCGGCCAACTTTGACGAACAGGACATCGAGCAGAGCCAGATAGTAGCGATCGCTCGTCCCTACGGAGGTAATAAATTTGACCTGCTAGTATTGGAACAAATCCAGGGAAAACAGAAGTGTTGGAGCGAAAGCGGCTCAAATCCCGTCATGATCGACCCGCTGCTTCTCAACTTTGACTTTACCGGCATTTGTCGCCGCGCCACCGATAGTAATGGTTATTCTATCCGTCTCGATGGCCGGGATTTTGGGCTAGATTACATCCTGCGTATTGTGGAACGCAATGGCGAATTATACTTAGTCGGAACTCCCCGGGATGCCCGCAGACCGGAATTAGTGGTGGGAAGAACCCGAGGAATGCAAACAGGATTTATGAAAATTATCCTCGAACCGGGTTGGAGATTCAGCCGTCGTACTTTCCAAGGCAAAAGTTTAGGCCACTTCTACTTTAGCGGCAAAGAAACGGAAGTTCTCGCAGCCGCCGGCAGACCTCCTATCAACGAAACCACTCCTCCCCCCACTGCTGAGGCCAGTTTCCGGGATATTAGCGGCGATATCTATAAAACTGAGATCGAAAAAGCGATCGCCCTTGGGGTAGTGGCCGGTTTTAAAGAAGATAACACCTTCCGCCCCGAAAATCCCGTCACTAGGGAACAATTCGTCTCGATGATTATTGAAGGGATGGGAACTGTCACCAAAATTAACCTAGAAGATATTCCCCCCAGCAGCGGCAGTTTTAACGACGTAGAAGCGACGCGCTGGAGTGCCAAAAAAATCCAATGGGCCCGGGCCAATGGTATTGTTGCCGGCAAAGCTAACGGCGAATTCCGCCCCACCGACCCCATCACCCGGGCCGAATTGATGGCGATTCTCAAACAGGCCGCCACCTACCTGAAAACTCAGCAACAACAAGCCCCCGATTTAGCCCAAACTAAAACTCCCGTCAATTTTTCCGATACTTCCGGTCATTGGGCCGCCAGTTTAATTACCCAGATGTCGGGATTTTGCGGTGTGGCCTCTCCCTTGAACGAACAGGGTAGTTCTTTTGTACCAAATGATCCCGCCCGTCGTAACTACGCGGCAGCTGCCATCGTCCGTACCCTCGATTGTGTTAAAACCGCCAAAAAATAAGTAGGGTTTGCGGCAAAAAGTTTTTCCTAGGGGTAGGTTGTGGGGTTTCAGCCATTTTTAGGGGGTCAATTACCTAATTTTCAGGGCAAAAGTCCCCCAATTTTCCCCCCGCTCACTCCCAGTCCCAGAACTTTTTGATCTCAAAAAGGCCTAAAGATAAGTAGGTAGGCGTTAAAAGTTGTCAGATGCCCCCCTTATTAAGCTATCCATTAGTCACATCTTTCTTAACATAAAATTTGACAAAAAGAGAAAAGTGTGCAAGATGGCTCAAGGAGGTTCTATGGGGGAACTAATTTGATGAGATAGTTTCCAAGTCTGGCTGATATCATGTAACCTTCG
>NZ_JADBTR010000080.1:0-15314 GCF_020246065.1 Microcystis sp. M144S2 | reverse complement strand
TGAGGTGGCCAATTACCTAATTTTTAGGGAAAAAGTCCCGGAATTTTCCCCCTGATCACTCCCATACCTGGTACTTTTTGATTGACAAAAAGTCTAAAAGTTTTACCCAACAAGGTTTTTAGATTTATTCAGCAAACCCTAAATAAGTCAGTATATGGTTCTGCTCGCTGTCTATCCCGGGGAGAAATGCCAGAGGGATTTCTCCAGTGCGAAATCTGGGCCAAAAATTGGCCTAGTCAGGAAATCTTGATCTTAAATTCCCCAACAATTGCGCTAGGATCGGCTTAATGGAACAGGAAAGGCGATCAAGTGGGATAACCGATCCTGTGGTTTGAGAACGTGGCTGTATAATTGTTAGAGTGTCAATAGATCAATTCCAGAGGAATCATGAGCAATATCCAAGATAAAATTCAAGAAGAGCTAGAAAACGCCAGAACCGTCTGTAGTACGGAAGGTGCCACCTCTGGCGAATGCGCCGCTGCTTGGGATGCGGTGGAAGAATTACAAGCAGAAGCAGCTCACCAACGTCAAGACCACCCCCAAAAAACCTACTTCGAAAAGTATTGTGATGATAATCCCGATGCCGCCGAGTGTCGCGTTTATGACGATTAATGGAGTCGGGCAGCGGTTTTTTCTCTCCTCACAGTAGAATCCTAGCTTTAGGGCGATCTCAGCTATAAAGGGATCGCCCCTCGTTTTTTTGTTTGTTGGTCAAGCTGTGGCCGATTTTGGCTCCCGCACCGGAAGACAGTAAAATGGTGACAGTGTAATTATGTCTAAATAGTTTATGAATCAACTTTGGTTTCGTCCTCTCGTTTGGATAGATTATCGTTTAGCCGTCCTATTTACGGTGATTATTCCGGCAATTTTGTTAATTTGGTCTTTATTTGCAAAAATCGAATCATTACAAAAATTGTTGATTATCTATTGGCGAGTGGCTAGTCTTTTGTTAATTACCGTATATTTAATGATTGCTTCCTGGCCGATTGGTTTTGTCACCAGTTTTTTAGCTAAGATTTTAATCCCGATTTCTCTCTGGTTTTGGGTGGATATTAACGATGAAATTAAAGATTTACCCGCTAGTCCGATTAAATTTGTCACCACTGCTTGGCGTTGGGCAGTAACGATTTATTCTCCTCTGGGCGCAATTTCTACCTTACCTTTTCTCTCCTGTGCTATGTCAGGGGAATTGCTAAATTCTCCCTATTGTCAGGTTTGGCAGGAAGCACCCTGGCAGTTTCGCGAGATTTTTCATTCAGAAGCTACTGCTAATGTTTTGGGCTTTTTTGGTTTAGTTGGTCTCTCTTTTTATACTCTCTATTTTGCCCATTTTCTTCTTATTCGCCTTGGCAAACAGGGACGTTCAGCTTTACAACAGTAAGTTTTTAGCTATCGATGATTAGCCATTTTTCTATGAATATTGGTCAACAACTCGAACAATACACCCTCAAAAATCCCCAAGAGGTTTTATTAGTGACTATTGCTGTGGATGGGGAGGAGGAAGAAATCTCTATTTTCAAGGGTTTTTCTAGTTCCCTTACCCGCAGCACCCCCTACGATCCCGATATTCCGCTCATTCCTGAAATGGCGACAATTATTAGGATAGATCGTCTTGCTAGTCCCTATCATCCTCTTAATCCTCGCTATATTCAAGAAAATCTTACTTTAGAGGAAATGCAGTCTTTACTGATTAATTAAACCAGTAATTTTACTTGAATAGCATCAGCTTACTGGCGATCAATTTAACAGCTTTTATTGAGTATCCAGAAACTTTGTCTATCTAGACAAGAGGTAAATTTTGCGGCATTTTAGTGGTAAGATTACCAGGGAATGATAATCTCTGCCAGTATTCAAGCTGTCAAAGTGGATTTCATCCTCGGTATCGATCGAGAACAATCAAAAAACTGGAGAATAATCTGGAGAATCTATGCAACTTAAACAATCTAACCAAGAACTGTTACAAATTGAGTATTTAGCCACCGCTGCTACGGGACAAAATATAGTTAAAGATGATGGCAAAGATGTGATTGAAGGATTAACTAAAACCCCCAAAAGTTTACCATCTAAATATTTTTATGATCGGCAAGGTTCGCAACTTTTTGAAGCAATCTGTCAATTGCCAGAATACTATCCCACTAGGACAGAAGCGGCTATTCTCCAAGAATATGCTCAAGAAATTGTCGCTTATACAGGAGCCTGCGAATTGATAGAATTAGGTAGTGGTAGTTCCACTAAAACTCGTCTGTTATTGGACGCTTATTATCAACAGCAAAAATCCTCTAAATATGTACCTATCGATGTTAGTGAAACTATTCTCAAAGCTAGTGCCATAGAATTACAAAAAGAATATCCTAATTTACCCATTCAGGGGTTAATTGGAACCTATGAACAGGCCCTAGCCTATTGTCAAACCCCTTCCTATAATACCAGAATGATTTTTTTCTTGGGAAGTTCGATCGGTAATTTTTCTGCGGCTGAATGTGATAAATTCTTAGAAAAAATTGCCACTGTCCTAAAAGCTGGAGATTATTTTTTATTAGGGATTGATCTGCAAAAACCGGTGGCAATTTTAGAAGCAGCTTATAATGATTCTCAAGGGGTGACGGCCGCTTTTAATTTAAATATGCTTTCCCATTTAAATTGGCGTTTTCAAGCTGATTTTAATCTTGATTTATTTAGTCATCAAGCTATCTATAATCAAGAGCAATCTCAAATTGAAATGTATTTAATTTGTCAAAAAACTCACCCTGTTCACCTTAAAAAACTCGATTTAACAGTTAATTTTGAAGCGTCGGAAAGTATTTTAACAGAAATCTCGCGTAAATTCAACCTAGAAACTATGCAAAAAGACCTAGAATCAAAGGGATTAAACCCGCTCAAGGTTTTCACCGATCCTGAAAATTTATTTGGGTTAATTCTCTGTCAGTTATCCCTGTAATTAACGAAAACATTATCATCAGTAATAGAGGCACAAAAACATGGAAAAGATTCAAGCACAGGCTCCTATCTCTCTAAGTAACTGTAGTCGAGAAAATATACTGGACTATTTTGAAAATGCTTGGCAATTAGAAGATATGCTGTTAAAAAGCATCATCAAAGAAGAAGCTTTTTATTGTAACCCTGACGATTTAAGAAATCCCCTAATTTTTTATTTAGGTCATGCTGCCGCTTTTTATCTGAATAAATTGCAGCTGGTTAACCTATTAAAAAAAAGCCCTAATCCTGACTATGAATTATTGTTTGGAGTGGGAGTAGATCCGGCAACTCCTGAAGAATTAAACTCTGCTATCGCCCAAATTCAGTGGCCCGGGGTGGCTAAGGTTTGGGAATATCGGCAACAAGTCTATGAAATTGTGGTCGAAATAATTAAAAATACCCCCCTTAATCTTCCTATTCATCCTCAGCATTCTCTCTGGGCATTAATGATGGGAATTGAGCATCAGCGTGTTCACTTTGAAACATCTTCAATGTTACTCAGACAACTGCCCTTAGATTGTCTGCAACGTCCTCAAGGTTGGCATTATGCCCCTTCTTTTGGTCAAGCTTATCCTAATCAAATGGTGAAGGTTTCTGGGGGAATAGTGGAAATTGGTAAACCCCAAGATTCTCCTATTTATGGTTGGGATAATGAGTATGGTTATCGTCAAGTTCAAGTTAACAATTTTCTGGTGAGTAAATATATGATTACCAACGGAGAATTTAAAGAATTTGTCGATAATGGTGGTTACGAAAATCCCAGTTATTGGGATGAGGAAGCTTGGCAATGGAAAAATCATTATCGAGTCAAATATCCTAAATTTTGGCTGGTAGATGAGGGAGGAAATTATCAATATCGAGCCATGTTTGATGTTCTCGATTTACCTCTGGATTGGCCGGTAGAAGTGAACTATTATGAAGCGATCGCCTACTGTCGTTTTCAAGGTCAAGGAATACGTTTAATGACCGAAGCTGAGTGGAATTTAGTCACCTATGGCAGTCAAAAAAATCGATGTTATATCCTAGAAAACGATAACTTTGATGACTATAACCTCAATTTAAAATTCTGTTCTCCCACTCCCGTGGGAATGTTAAAAAATACGGGCAATAACTCAGAAATTTATGACTTACGCGGTAACGTCTGGGAATGGCTAGAAGATGATTTTAATCCCTTAACTGACTTTCAACCCCATTACCTCTATGCTGACAATTCCACTCCTTTCTTTAATAGTCAACATAAAATGATGTTAGGAGGAGCTTGGGTGACTAACGGCACAGAAATCCTACCCTACTATCGCAATTGGTTTCGCCGGAATTTTTATCAACACGCTGGTTTTAGAATCGCGCAAAGTCTTTAGGTGGGGTGTGGGGTGTGGGCTTCGGCCGTGAGCTCAGCGTTCGACCGAGCTCACGCCGAGGTCCGAACGGGTGTAGGGTGTGGGGTGTGGGGTTTTACCGATTTTGAGGGGGTCAATTACCTAATTTTCAGGGAAAAAGTGCCTAAAATTTCCCTGTGATTACTCTAAGAGTCGGCACTTTTTGATGTCAAAAAAGCCTAAATATATTATCCAACAAGGTTTTTAGATTTATTCTGCAAACTTTAGGTAATTGCCAATTTAAAAAAGAATTCCTGGAACAGTCGCCCCTCGATCGCTACAATAGAACCTAATAGAATGCGGATAAACTCGATCGCCATGAATCAACCTGCAATTTTTCATCTCGCTATTCCGATCACCGATGTGTCCACCGCTAAAAGCTTTTACTGTGATGGTTTAGGTTGTTTAGCGGGAAGGGAAACCGAGAAAGCGATTATCTTAAATTTCTATGGTCATCAGGTGGTAGCTCACGTCACCGAAATGCCTCTTACTCACCAAAATAGCATTTATCCTCGCCATTTTGGTCTAATTCTGCCAGATGCCAGCGATTGGGACAATCTTCTCGCACAAGCACGAGTCAATCAACTCAAATTTTATCTAGAACCAAAAACTCGCTTTGCTGGGGAGATAACCGAACATAAAACCTTTTTTCTGGAAGATCCTTTCTATAATCTCCTCGAATTTAAACATTATCGCCACTATGAAGCTATTTTTGCCCCTCGGCAATTAACAGCGATCGGCGATCGAGCTTAAAATAAACAACAGGTGACTTTTTTGTCAGGGGAACTTCCCTCAGATTTTCTCATCAAAACCCAAAAAACCTTGGCTGGCAATGATCAATTCTTAGGAAATCTATGAAAAAACTTTTATTGTTAACCCTATTCATTATCGGTCTAGGATTTGCTCTCTTTAACTTTACTGGATTAGCAAATCGGGGCGAATATCAATCAATTTTGATCGACTTTAAGGACGATGTACCCGTCAGCGTCCTCGATGAGCAGTTAAATGCTATCAACAAAAAAGCGGGAAAAACCACCAGTTTAAATAGTATTTTTTCCATCGATGAACATCTTTACATCGTCGATGGAGATAGCAAACTTCTGAAAACTCTCCGCAATTCCGACCTAAAAAAATACACTGAATCGATCGAACCCGATTATATTTATCATGCTTTTATCGCCCCTAACGACCCCGACTATAGCAAACAGTGGAACCTGCGAGGAATTAACATCGAACGCGCTTGGGAAGAAAATCATGGTGAAGGGATCACCGTCGCCGTTATTGATACAGGCGTATCAAAAGTTCCCGATCTGCGAGAAACCGAGTTTGTGGAAGGCTACGACTTCGTCAACGATCGCAGCAATGCCGAGGACGATAACGGTCACGGAACCCATGTAGCGGGAACAATTGCCCAATCGACCAATAATAACTACGGGGTGGCCGGCATCGCCTACAAAGCCAAAATTATGCCCCTCAAGGTGCTTTCCGGGACGGGTGGGGGAAGTGTGGGAGATATTGCCGAAGCGATCCGTTTTGCCGTCGATAATAAAGCCGATGTCATCAATATGAGTTTAGGGGGTGGAGGCGAAACCCAAGTAATGAAAGAGGCGATCGAATATGCCTATAGTAAAGGTGTGGTAATCGTCGCTGCTGCCGGTAATGCCGATGATAATTCCGCCGCCTATCCTGCCCGTTTTCCCCACGTTATCGGCGTTTCTGCGGTAGATGCCTCCGGAAATAAGGCCCCCTATTCTAATTTCGGAGCCGGAATCGATATTGCTGCCCCAGGCGGCTCCGATACGGGTAAAATTATCCAAGAAACCATCGATCCCGCTAAGGGGGGGGAACCGGCATTCCTCGGTTTTCAGGGAACCAGCATGGCAGCCCCTCACGTTGCTGGGGTGGTAGCTTTAATCAAAGCTGCGGGAATTAAAGAACCCAGTGCAGTTTTAGAGGTTTTGCAACAGTCGGCCCGTAAGATCAATGATGATCCCTTTAATCATTTTGGGGCCGGACAATTAGACGCGGGCAATGCCCTACAATTGGCCCTAAAAGGACAGATTACTGTCCGGGATTTTTGGCGTTGGTTGCGCGATAACGGTTATCTCAATCCCCGTTTCTGGATTGATGGCGGCGCGGTGGCGGTTTTGCCCAAAATGGCCATGGTTTTGGGTTCTTATCTTCTTGCTTGGTGGCTAAGAAGTTATTTTCCCTTCTCCTGGAACGGATTTTTGAATGCTGGTCTAATTTTTGGCAGTTCTGGCTTATTTTTCCTCAGAGGTCTTTATATCTTCGATTTACCCCAATGGCCTTTCCGAGTCATGGGGAGTTCTCTTTCCGACCTAGGAGGCGTTATTCAGGGAAGTTCTGCCCTTAATCCGCTTTTTGCCAGTGTTATCCTGCCTTTTGTCCTGATTGCCCTGCTTTTAGGTCATCCCCGTGCAAAATGGTTGGCGGTGGGGGTTAGTTTAGCCATGGCGGTGAGTTTAGGTATCAGTGCTGTTATCGATCCTACTCTGATCTGGTTAGGTTCCGGTAGAATCGCTCAGGCATTTTTGGGCGTAAATGCGCTTTTATGTCTCGGTTTAGGTTATTTAGCCCTAAAAAGTGCTACTTCCTCCCGATACGCTTAAACAGGGGTTACAATGAGACAACAAAGGTGATTTACCGATAAAAACCTCTTTGGTTTTGGTATCTTCCTTTTGTTTTGCATTGAGTTCTCCTACAACAGCAGCCTCGGACATTAACCGAGGTTTTTTCTTTATGGTGTATCTTAGTTTCTAAGGGTTTTTTGGGAATCCTCAATCCCTATGCCGAAAGTTTCCCCTAATACCCCCTCGAATCATCCAGCTTATCTATTTCTTGTCTAAGGTGTCTATCGTGTCAAATCATAAAATTCTCGTTATCGATGACAGTAAAGTGATTAGGATGCGCGTTCGCGATATGTTACCAGAGGGTAACTTTGAATTTCTCGAAGCTAAAGACGGATTAGAGGGCTATAATCTCATTCGTACCGAAAACCCAAATTTGATTATTTTGGACTTCCTTCTCCCAAAAATGAGCGGTTGGGAGGTGTTTCAGCAAATCCAAAGCGAAGATAATCTCAAAAGTATTCCCCTAGTGTTGATGTCGGGACGGAAAGAGGAGGTAGTAGAGAAAATCCCCGAACCTTTCCAGCATTTTGCCTTTATTGAGAAGCCTTTCGACCAAAAACAATTGCTACAAGCGATTAAAGAAGCGATAGCCAAGGCAAAACAGTATTCTCCCAAACCAAAAGTTTCTAGCCGGAAACTAGAGGAACTCACCGGGGATTATAGCACCGATATTCAGACTCTCCATGCCCAAATTGCCCAAATGCAAACAGAAATGGAAACTATCAAGAAACAAATGTCTCAATTAGTGGCTTTTATTAAGAAAAAACTGGACTAGAACTATTCATCCCGATCTTTGGTGACTTGGGCAAGCAGTAATCCTTATCCGGTGTCGCTAATCTCTGGCTAATCTCCTATCCCTTTTCAACAAGATTTAGTATAATATGAAGTGGTATTTATTTAGTGAGTGACTAAGAAGTTATTAATTCACTGATAACTAATTATGAATTGGCAAGAAATAGCAGGTAATTGGGTTTTTCTCCCCCGTCGTCCCCGGGGTATCATTCACTTTTTGGGGGGGGCATTTGTGGCGGCGGCCCCGAATATTACCTATCGTTGGTTATTAGAAAGTCTTGGAAATTCAGGATATGCTATTGTCGCTACTCCCTTTGTTAATACCCTCGATCACAAATCGATCGCCCGCACAGTTTTAAACCGTTTTGATAATATTATTGAACGTCTGCGCTGGAATCATAGTCTGCCCCAAGGTTATCTCCCCATCTACGGATTGGGTCACAGTATGGGTTGTAAACTACATTTATTAATCGGTAGTCTCTACGAAGTGGAACGGGCGGGAAATATCCTCATTTCCTTTAATAATTATCCGATTCGTCGGGCTATTCCCTTTATCGAACCTTTACAAATTGACACCACTTTTAACCTCGAATTTACCCCTTCCCCCGAAGAAACAAACGAGTTAATTTTCCAAGATTATGCCATTCGTCGCAATCTTTTAATCCGTTTTCAAGACGACACGATCGATCAATCGCTGGTATTAAATCCCCTGCTAAAAAAACGTTTTAATGATTTAATTGCCCTGCGAACTCTCCCGGGTAATCATCTCACTCCCTTGAGTCAAGATGTCAGTTGGCAAACCGGAGAAGTATTTACTCCCCTCGATGCGATCGGCCAATGGTTAAAACAGGGACTTGCCCGGGATAATTCCCGTCTCAAAGATGAGATTCTCCAGTGGTTAAATCCCGTCCTTCCCGCCTCTCGTTAGCTTTCCTCTAGATTAATCCCCAGGGCCCGTAATTGCGCCTCTAAGCGGGCTAATTTTGCCTCAGCTTCCTGGGCCCGTTGTCGTTCCTGTTGGGCTTGCTGTTCGGCGGTCCTGGCCCTTTGTTCGGCTAATTCAGCCTTTTGCTTGATTTCTAGGGTGGTCAAAAACCGGGAGCCATCGGGATAAAAAATAGCTAACTGGGGACTCTCCAGTTGAAAACGAATCTGTAGCCGCGGACTCTGCCAATTATCGATCGCAGGAATCATCTCCAATTGATCACCCCTGCGCCACCAACCCTGTAGATAATTAGCATCGGGATCGTAGAGATAATATTCTTCTACGCCAAAACGCTGATAAAATTGCCATTTTCGGCGCATTTCTGCTTTAGTGTTGCCCGGAGAGAGAATTTCAAAGACCACCTGCGGCGCAATCTGGTTTTCTAACCATTGCTTATAGGAACCTCGATCGCCCTTGGGTCTGCCAAACACCACCATAGCATCCGGCGCTTGACAGGTTTTATTATCCCCCTCGACGGGATACCACAACAGATCGCCGGCGATGAACACATGGTCATTGTCTGCGAATAAACATTCGAGATTTTCCTTAATCGTCACAATCCAGCGAAATTGTTTGGTATTATCGGCCATCGGTTTACCATCACTATCGGCATAGATAATCTCCGACTCAGAGAAAGATTGGGCTTTTACCATCGTTCTACTCCCTAGCGTACTAACTATTTAGTATAGCATTAAATCCCCTGACGAAAGAGGGCAAAGGCCGAGGTATAACCGTGTAAAAAAGTGCGACCAGCCACAGGCCCGATTTCTCCATTGCAAAAGAAACCTGCGAGGGGAACATTGGCGAAATAACGCTGAAAAAGACCCGAATCAAAGTCCGGTTTTTCGTAGAGATTTTCCCCGCGACCGAGACAGGAAAAGATTAAAGCACCTAGTACCTCTGAACTGTCGGGTTTTTCTCGGGGAAAAGCTTGCAGAAGTAATTCTAAATCTAGAGCGGAAGTGTCGGCATCGCGCAGGTGAAATTGTACCCGCTGCCCCGGACGAACTCGATCGCCAATTGCGATCGCACCTTGGCGAGGATCTACTCCCAAAACATTGCGAATTAAGAAATCCCCGGCCCGCAACTGCATTTTAAACTCATCCCTAGCAATACCGATAAAAAGGGAGTGTTGCGCTAATTCTCGGTCTTTTTCGCTCAAGGAGGCAATTAAATCCCGCAGTAGATTTAAAGGTGGTTGCGAAGTCCCATCGGCCCCTTTACCGGTCATGGAGATGATAATATTTCGTTCTCCCTCACTCACCTGATAAATCGGTCCGATGGGACGACAACCCTGGGCGACGATAGTTTCGACGATAATATTGCCAGAAAGGGCGATTCCTACGGTTCCCTGACGATAGAGATAGCTATTACGCGGTTTTTGTTGATCGTGGTAGAATAGACCCCCAGAACGTTCGATCATGCCACCACTGACTAAACCGCCGATTTTGGCCGAACCGGGGTAGGCAAAATCCAAACCCTCTAACAGATCATTGATGCGACTGGAAAAAGGATCGGCTAAAAGGATAAATTGGGGATTTTTGGCCGCTTCTACCCCTAATAATTCTGTCCAACTAGAGGGGGAACTGTCGAGATCGGGCATTTCCGCCGCTTCGATATAGAAGGGCTGCACTTCCACATTAGGCAAATGGGCGACGGTGAGACTTAAAGCCGGACTCGCTTCGATTTCTCGCGCTTTTTCCCTGTCACCCATGCCGACAATCCCCGCCCCACCGCAGCCGATCAGCACAGGAACAGGGAGTTTATCCAAGATTAAGGGAACTAAACGGGGATAGTCGCTGGCATAGGCAGAAGAAATAAAAATTATGGCTAGATCTGCCGATCCAACTAACTTATCTGTCACTTTTTCCACTACTTCCGTCACCGCCGCTTCTAGGGAGGGACGGGTTGACAGGGCATTAATCCACTCGATGCGATCGCTCATGTTTCTTGACCCCAAATTTGGTCTCAATGGTCAAAGATGATCATCTTAACAATAAATTAACCTAAAAATCCTATCCGCGCCCCTAGATGGCGCAATAAATTGTAGAATTGTCATGACGTGAGCCAATAAGGCCGCAAGGGATTGTCAGTTATTTTAATCATATTTAATCTTAAAATAGAGAATTGTCCCCGCTAAGATAAAAGTAACAAAATTAGCAATAATAATCGGTTTACTGTTCATATAAAGGCCGTAGATGAGCCAAAGAAAAACCCCCAGACAAAAGCAAATAAACATAGTTAAGGACAAGTCCTTAGCCGAACGATAACGCCAAGTTTTAATCACTTGGGGTAAAAAGGAGACAGTGGTTAATATTCCCGCCACGATCCCGATTAGTTCAATAATATTCACCGATTATCCTCTTGGCTCAGTTTCTCTCATTTTAAACTGTTGACTATCTAAATTGCTGGTTAAGACGGATCTCTGGACATCATCGGGTAAAGTGTTGGTAAATGTGACATTTTTTCCCATTGTTTCTATTGAGCGATTACTATCACCGAAGTGCCGATTTGTACCTTTTCAAATAAAGCCTTTATATCTCGATCGCGCATCCTGACGCAACCGTGGGAGACGGCCTGGCCGATGAGATTTTCTTGCGGTGTACCGTGAAAACCGATAAAATTCGCGCCATCGGTCCAAAATCCAATCCAACGGGCCCCTAAGGGGTTGTTTTTTCCCGATGGCACCAGTTGACCAGTGAAAGGATGTTCCCAGACTGGTTCCCGCACCATCTGAATCACCCTAAATTGTCCCGTCGGGGTTTCCCAACCCGGACGACCGATCGCCACTGGGTAAGAAGCGATTATTTTCTGTCCTTGGTAAACAAAAACTCGTCTTTTTTTTAAATTCAGCAGCAAACGGGTTTCCGTTCGAGTTACCGTGGTTGCGGGAAAGGAATTGACGGGACTAATGGGGGGATTGAGGAAAAATTCCCCTATTCCTAGACATAAACAGAGAATTGGCAGAAAAACTCGCATCTGATAGCAGCAAAGTCAAGATTTTTTATCCGTATTCTAATCTGATTGTGAAGATGTCAAACCAAAGTCGATCGGAGGACCTTGAGAGGGAAGGATAAAATCGCCGTCGAGTTAGGCTAATTCGGTTACACTAATCCATAGCTAGAATATTAACTTTTGTAACTATGACCGCCGCCATTGCTCTCGATCGCGTTTCTAAAATCTATAATAATCTCCCAGTAGTTAACGAGCTTTCCTTTGCCATCGAAAAAGGGGAAATCTTTGGTTTGCTCGGTCCCAACGGTGCGGGAAAATCGACGACAATCCGCATGATTATCACTCTAACCGAAGCAAGTCAAGGAGAAATCGAAGTGGCGGGGTATAATGTCAAAAAATACCGCGATCAGGTGAAGAAAAATATTGGGGTAGTCTTACAACAGATTAGCGTTGATGGGGAATTAACCGTCTGGGAAAATATGGAATTTCACGGACGGATGCACCATATCCCCAATCCCCAGAGACAGGAATTAATTGATCGCTATTTAGATTATGTCAGTTTAAGCGATCGAAAATCTGCCCTTGCCAAAACTCTTTCCGGAGGAATGAAACGACGTTTACAGATTGCTCGCGCTCTTCTTCACGAACCAAAAATCCTCTTTCTCGATGAACCGACTGTGGGTTTAGATCCCCAAAATCGTCGTCGTTTGTGGGAAGTAATTCGGGATTTAAACCGGCAAGGAATGACAATTTTGTTAACCACTCACTACATGGAAGAAGTGGAATTTCTCTGTCAGGATAACGCCGCAGGAAAACCGGGCAGAATTGGCATTATGGATGCGGGCAAATTAATCGAATTAGGAACTCTAACGGATTTTCGTGCTAAGTATGGTGAGGGTTTAGTTATCAAACAAGTTGGCGATAAAATCGATTATAAATTCTTCCCCACCGTGGCTGATGCTAATGCCTATCTCGACACTTTGAGCGATAAAACTGGAGTAATGTGTCGCCCTTCCAACCTCGAAGATATCTTTGTGGAACTGACGGGACATCAATTAGATTAAATTCTTGGTTTGGCCGTTAGGAAGTTGTTCAGTTATCGGTTTTTGACTCCAGTTTTTCTGAGATTAGCTCTGTTTAAATCGGCATTTCTTGGCTTTGATCTGGTGTCAATTTTATGGGGCAACCTGATAAGCTAAGACACATTTTAACTGCCTATCCTTAGATTAGCTGAATTTCCCCCAATCCCTTTACTGTTGCCTCTTGCCTCATCTCAACAAGCAATTTAAATACTTAACAGCTTAGAGTCTAGGTCAATTAGCTGAGGCTGTCCCTAAAAACCGAATTCAACCCTAAAAAAAGATGCTTTTAGCAATTTTTAAGCTTTTTGAGCCAGATAAATCGACCAAGAAGGGAACTTTTTCTGGAGAGGGAGAGTCGTCGGGGACTGGATAAAAACTAGAGTACTCCCTCGATCGATAGACAAAATTGACGGTAATCGTTTAGAATAAGGCACTGAATACTGACGAGATGACAATTATCCCTATGACCGATCTCCAAGCAAAAACTAGATGGTCAACAGCGCGGCGATATTACGAATTGCTTAGTGTTTTAGTGGAACGTAATCTCAAGGGACGCTATCGGGGTTCTTTTCTGGGGGTTTACTGGTCCTTGTTAAATCCCGTGATTATGACGGCACTATACACGGCAATTTTCGGCACGGTTTTCGCCTCTTATTTTGATAATTCTCTAGTTAACTATGTCCTAGCGGCTTTCACTGGTTTAGTAGTAATAAATTTCTTTAATGCTTCCACTAACCAAGCTTTACCTAGTATCGTTGGTAATGGCAGTATTTTAAATAAAATTCGTCTGCCAGTTAGCATTTTTCCCGTTTCCATGGTAGTGGCAAATATTTTTCAATTTGCTATTAGTATCTTTCCCCTTTTGGCCATAGTAACTCTCTGGAAGTCTCAAAGTTTACTTAATGTAATTGCTCTGATTTTTCCCGTGATCGGTCTTTCTCTGGTTTGCACGGGAGTGGGTTTCTTTGTTAGTACCCTCTACGTTTTCTTCAGAGACTTACCCTATTTTTACGAAATTGTTTGTTTTGTCGCTTGGATTAGCAGCCCGATTTTCTATCCTCCAGAAATTATTCCTCCCTCCGTACAACCATTCCTGATATTAAACCCATTATTACCAGTAATCGAAAGTATTCGCCAATTGTCCCTTTCCCCCGGATTACCGGATTTTAGTTTGATTTTTCAATCTCTACTCGGTGGGATCATTATCTTAGGAATTGGTTGGACTTGCTTCCGACTCTGGCGACATTTATTTATGGATTTATTATAAATGACAGAAGTAATTCGACTCGATCAAGTGTCTCTCGAAAGACGCACTCAAGAAGAATTTTCCTACGATCTAAAAAGGACAATCTTCTCTCTTCTTGAAGGTAAATATCGTCAACCAGCCAAAAAATTAGTTCTAGATGATATAGATTTAGTCATTAATTCTGGAGCGAAATTAGGTATCATTGGAGCTAATGGCGCAGGAAAATCTACTCTCTTAAAAGTTATTTGTGGTATTCTAGAACCAACAAAGGGACAGGTGAGAGTCAGGGGACAAATTGCCTCTCTAATTGAATTAGGAGCGGGTTTTGATCCAGATTTACCAGTAAAAGATAATATTATTCTCTATGGGGTAATGTTGGGATTTTCTCGTCAGGAAATGAAGGAAAAAACCAAAGATATTCTCGACTTTGCTGAGTTAGAAGAATATATGGGAGCGCCGGTGAAATCTCTTTCTTCTGGGATGGTGGCTCGTTTAGGATTTGCGATCGCCACAGAGGTTCACCCCGATATTCTTATTCTTGATGAAGTCCTTTCCGTAGGGGATGAAAGTTTTAAAAATAAGTGTAAACGACGTTTAAAAAAATTCTGGAATTCTAACGCTACTATTTTAGTAGTTTCCCACGATTTGACTTTAATTCAAGAGTCTTGTGATCAAGCAATTTGGCTGAATAAAGGCCAGTTGCAATGTCAGGGTGCATCGGAAGATGTAATCAAGTTTTATTTGGATTCCGTGCATCAAAATGAAGTTAATTTTTAATTAAGTAGGTAATCTCAATTAATTTATCTACGTTTGGCTCTCTTGGGTTTGGTGGGTAAAATGTATTATAGGGTACATTCCTGCTGGCGGTCGCAACGCGCTCGCTACGCGAGACCAACTGGAACGAACCACAAAGACCCAAAGGACAGAAAGATTGATCGCTTCTAGATAATCTAAACTTATCACACAAAGAATAAGAGAGCCTACGTTTTACTTAGTCGAAAACGCTGTAAAAAAATAAAAAACCTCGGTGTCCAGCCGAGGTAGCGCTAAGTTATGTAGGAGAACTCAAGCAAATCTGTCAATGGGGTAAACCCAAACCCCGAAAACTTTTGGCTCTTCCGAACTTGTCATGTAAAATTAAATAAAAAACAGACAATTATTGCTGACCAATAAAACAATAATTTATCTTTAAAAGCTCACTATGCTTGCAATACAGCAATTTATTGGTTAAAATATAAACAGCCAAGA
>NZ_JADBTR010000008.1:0-7486 GCF_020246065.1 Microcystis sp. M144S2 | reverse complement strand
TCCAGATCTCAACAAAATTGAAAAGTTCTGGGCTAGATTGAAAAACTATGTTAGTCAGATTATCAATGATAGTGAAAACCTTGTGGATGCTGTGAGTAAAGCCTTCAGGCATCTGTCCTAACTAACTCGTTCTATGCCATATTATACGCTATTTAGATGCTGAACAGCCTAACAATTCCCCAAGAGCCGTATTGTCTTCGGAGAGGAATAAAAAATAATCTTCGAGTTCCATAATTAATTACCTTTGATTTGCCCGCTTATTTATTAACATTTTATATATTTGCTGTAATTAGGAATCAACTTGACTAGGAGAGGAACCTCTTTTAAAAGGAATTAGTTTTTTGATTAATTCAGGTGTAATTAAGCCTTGAGGATAAAAAATCGTTCCCAAAACGATTAAAATCCCAAAAATAATTAAACGACCATCGCGTAAGAAATTACCTAACCAAATTGGTAAACCATTCACGCCGCCGAGAGCGCGTAAAACTTCGGGCAAAGCAGTTAAAACAATGCCTCCCACCACTGGACCGATAAAAGTTCTTGAACCACCAATTAAAACGAAAGCCAAGAAAATAATACTGGCATCAAAAGTTCCTTGACGGGAATTCCAAGTATTGAGAAAATGGGCGCTTACCGCCCCCACAACTGCCGCTAAAACTGCCCCGAAAGTGAAGGATAAAACCTTGTGATAGGTGGGATTAATTCCCATAGCCGCAGCTGCCAATTCATCGGCACGAATGGCATTAAATGCCCGACCAATTTTGATGTTTTCTAACCGGTAGAGAAACAGCATAGTTAGGAATAAGAGGGGCAAAGCCAGCCAAAGGTAGGCTAATTGAGTGGTGAAAGGTTGGGGAATGGCAAAAATACCGACTGCACCACCAGTTATATCGAGATTAAGGGCAATAATTCTCAAAATTTCTACCCAAGCGATCGTGGCAATAGCTAAATAAATACCTCGCAAACGGAGAACAGGAATACCTAAAACTATGGCTAATATTCCTGAAATAATGCCAGCAACTAAAATTTCTAAAAAGACCAAAGTAAGGGGATAATTGCTACCGGTATTAGTAAAAACTTTCGTGGAAAGAATGGCGGCCACATAACCACCTAAAGCGTAAAAACCGGGGGTTGCTAAGGATAATTGACCGGCCATTAAGGGCAGATAAACTGAAATGCCTAAGCTGGCTCCAAATATCATTGAAACAATTAAAAAACCATAGGTGTTAAAAAAATCAGCCATATTTTCGGTGAGCGGTTATTGGGTGCTTAAGTTACTGGAGTCAATTAGCTAATTCTATCACCATTCTCTCCCCTCTGATTCTCTGGTAATTCTCGAAATTATGATCATTTTTTACTTGGTACTTTTCCTATATGGTAGCGTTCGCCACCGGAAAAGCAGACGGGATGATCGATGATGGGAAAAGGTATCTTTCTTAACTTTGTCTGGGAAAAAATTCAGGGGAATTCACGAAACAGCAGCATTGGTTAGTTAACTCCAAAAACTGGTTCCTCGGACTCCTCTAACTGAATTTCCCGATAAAATCGCAGTAGCGAGCGAAAAAGTCCTAGAAGCTGAGGATATCATCAGTTTTACCCCAGAAGCAATCCATCAGATTCAGGCAATCGGTGAGGAACCGGTAATCACCCTCAATCTCTACGGTGATACTTTTGCTTTTAAACGTTTTCAATTCGCTCCTCTCACTAATCGAGCAGTTAATTTTTAGGTTAGAGAAATGATAGATAAATGAGAGGATCATGAGATAAATATGAAAGTTTTTTGGGGAAAAATTAGTTAAGATAAGGGGAAATTAAAGGATAAACAACTATAGATGTTTACTTCACTCGAACTTTTAACCACTTCCTTTGTGGCCGTGGGATTAGCCGCCGATGCCGTGGCCGTTTCTCTGACCAGTGGCCTGATGATTCGTCATATTCATGTTAATAAGGCTTTGAAAATTGCTTTGTTTTTTGGGGGATTTCAAGCGATTATGCCGATGATCGGTTGGGGTATCGGTCTAACTTGTCGCGATTTACTCGCCTCTTTTGACCACTGGATCGCTTTTATTATTTTGGGGGCGATCGGCAGTAAAATGATCTACGAAGCTGTTCAAAATGATGACGAGGAAAAAAAATTTAATCCTCTAGATTCCTATACTTTAATCGGATTAGCGATCGCTACTAGCATCGATGCTTTAGTAGTTGGTTTGGGTTTGTCGATGATTAAAACTCCCTTACTTTTAGCTTGCACTGTCATCGGTTTTATTACCTTTGCTTTATGTTTTATAGCTGTTTTTATCGGGCATAAATTCGGTAATTTATTTAGTCAAAAGGTGGAAATTCTCGGCGGTTTAGTTTTAATATTAATCGGCAGTAAAATCCTCATTGAACATTTAATTGCCTAGATTATCTCCATTTTTTACTATCCTCCCTATTTTCTCCGACTGTTTCCACAGGGGAGTGGCTAATTCGGGATAACCAGCCTCAATTAAAGCCTGATCTCTGATGCGACAGGAATCACATAAACCGCAGGGTTCAACTTCTCCTTGATAACAAGACCAAGTATCAGCAATGGGAACCCCTAAACTAACAGCACGACGGACGATATCTACCTTACTATCCATCACCAAAGGGGCAATTAATTGGGGCGCTTTACCTTCTAAACCCGCTTTCGATGATAAATTAGCTAAAGTTTGAAAGGCATCTAAATACTCGGGACGACAATCGGGATAACCAGAATAATCCACCGCATTAATTCCTAAATATATCGCCTCCGCTGCCCTTGCTTCCGCTAAAGAAAGAGCGATCGAAATAAAAACTGTATTTCTCCCCGGCACATAGGTAATCGGGATAATATCTGGGTTAATTCCCTCTTGGGGAATAGCAATAGATTGATCGGTTAAAGCGGAACCTCCCCACAAAGATAGATTGACTTCGATCAGATGATGTTCTTTAATATTGAGGAAATTAGCAATTTTTTTCGCCGCCGCTAATTCCCGCTCGTGTCTTTGTCCATAACGAAAGGAAAGGGCGATTAATTGATAACCAGCAGCTAAAGCGATCGCTGCTGTTGTCGCTGAATCTAATCCCCCGGAAAGTAAAATAATCGCCTTTTTTGTCATTACCCTAATGTCACCTGTGTTTGTTGATAATTAGCTACTAAGATAAATTGTTTGAGCCACCGCGAACCTAACAAAATCTCCTGAATTGCCTCCCCTGCAAAAACGGGAATTTCGTATTCCTGACCATCAATTCTTACTCTGCCTAAATATATATCAAAAAATGCTTCTCCTTGAGCGGTTATCAATTTATTTTGTCGCAAAAAACGCCAATCAAGACTGTCAGCATCTTGACTATTTATGGCTAAAAACTCGGTAACCCCCGTATCCAGCATAACTTCTGCGGGGAGAATCAATCCATCATCGCCAACTAAATCGATATCAAAATAAATTTGTCCTTTGCTTCCCAATCTCCCTTCAATCATATTCTGCCACTAACTCCAGTTTCATTAATGCCAAAGATGTGATGAATTTTGTCGGGATATTTTGCCCTGGCTTTTTTGCTGGCCACTTCTTGATCGGGATCGATAAAATAATCGCCGCTATCGGGTTTGATCGCAATGTACCAACCATAATAATGTTTCATTAACCGGGGCTGTAAACTCTGAAAAATCGGCCAACAACGATGATAAAATTCTAATTGTCGGGCGCGATGTTTGGCCTTTTCTTCCTCTGTAGATTGCATCTCTGGAAAAACTCGACCACGACGCACTACTCGTTCAGAATTGTTGTTAGACATAGTAAGTAATAGGACAAAATTAACTTCTTGGTTAGGATAGGCGTAATTAGTCACAGCAAGAAGCAGCGATTATTGAGAATAAAGTAGTCCTTAAGCCCTAGATAGATAGTACAAAGTCTTTTTGAGGTGGAGAACGCGCGCCCGCTACAGTTAGGGTAGAGGCTTTGACAGAACCATTGCTGCATTTTGGCGAGACTTCCTTGAGACATCGGAAGGCCTAAACTTGTCTCCACCAGATACCTTTGTTTCGCGCAACTCAGATGACCCCCATAACCCAACCATCCGACCAAACTGCTCAGTAATGCAGCGTAACTAAAGTCTTCCCGACAACCCAGGGGTAACTCAGCATAGCCTTGTTTCCCACAATTCGGGCATTGGTAGAGTGGTCGCTGATATTCATTAATTTGTACTGGTTTACTTACCAATTCAGCTATCTGATTGCGCTTGACGGGGGCTGTTCCTACTTTCTCTGGTACAGTCCCACAGACTGGACAGATTTCCCGGTTCAGTGCTATATAGTTATCTACTTGTTCAAAGCCATTGCCTGTTTTCCCCTCATAACCGTGGGCAGGTCCTCTCTTTTTCCCTTTCGTCCCTGCTCCTTGACTCTTTTTTTTATATTTGTCTGCCGATGGCGGTTGGGAGCTATTTTCACTGCTCCTTTGAATAAGCTTGTGGAACTTTTCCTTGAACTGCTCTAATTCTTCTTCTAGTTGGACTAGCTTGCTTTCTCGTTCTTGATTCTTTTTTTTCTGTAGTACATAGGCTTCGCAGCAAAAGGCCGCCGCCATCTGTTCTGGGTCGAAGTCTGGGGCATTGATTAAGGTGGACAGTAGTTGGTCGTTAATTGCCATATCTGCCATGATACACTCAGGCAGTGCTTTTTGTCCATTCTCAGTTAATTTTTCTTATTGCACTGACTAATTACGAAAGGATTATCATTGAACCTATAAATAGGAAACTCAAAATCTTTAAAATCTTATCCTGTAAATATCGGAATCGTCGTCGAAGATATAGTTTAAGAGTTAACTTGTTGGAGGCTATTTATATGTCTGTTTTTTCTTTAATTTTACATGACAAGTTCGGAAGAACCATTTATATAAACTAACGGGAAATCGTTACCCGCCTAGCCCCCCCTACGCGAACGGGCGCTTTTCTAATGGTCTGCTCTGGATCGAGTATTTACAGCAGGATTTCGGACTGCCGAATAGCGCGGTGCTGAATCTTGCCTACGGCGGAGCCACCAGCGGTGGTCAGAACGTGGCCGAACGCTTGTTCGGGGGGGATTTTCCAGGATTACTCGACGAGATCGACGCGTTCGCCGCGAAACCCTTCCTACCAACTTTCGACGCTCCCGATCTCTTCGTCGTCTGGGCCGGGGCTAACGACTATCTTTTCGGTTTCAGTACCGACCCCGATGCCGTAGTCGGTAACATTATCGCCGCGGTTCAAACCCTGATCTCCCCTGCGGTCGGGGCGAAAACGGTAATCGTTCCGAATCTACCGGATCTCGGTAAATTACCCAGTCAGGCGGGAATACCGGGGATGACGAATCTAGCCCTAAAGCATAATCAGAAATTAGCTGCGGCGCTTCAAGCCCTCCAAAACGCTCCCTCGACTGCGGCAACTTTGATCCCGCTAAATATCTACTCTCTCTTCGAGAACACCTACAACGATCCGTCTCGCTACGGTTTAACCAACGTCACGGACGCTTGTTTGAATACCACTACCGGGCAGATCTGCGCGAATCCCTCCGAGTATCTTTTCTGGGACAGTTTCCATCCCACGACCGTAACCCATCAAGCGATCGCCGTTCTCGCCTCGACAACCCTCGCCAGCGTTCCCGAACCGGACGCAACAGGCGCGATCGTTATCGTCGCTTTTGTCGGTTTAGGCGTTAAAGTGGCGCAGGTAACGATGAAAAGAAAACCGAACCGAGCCAGCGATCCCACTTTCCGGGTAAAAGCGGTTGAAGGGAGGAGTAAATCTTTACTTGGGTAGGTAGAAAAATCGTTACTAGCTTATGGACACGGACGCTCGCTTTCACTTTTATAGTTATTTCAAATAAGAACGAGACCCTAGGCAACACAATAAGTACGAATAATTTCATCAAGGGGTGTACCCACAGGAGCATACATTCTTGCTCTCTTTAATGCACTAAAATCATCTTCGATATCATTTAAATCAGGAGAGTATTTTGGCAAAAATACTACCTGATGACCTGCTTCCTCTACCAGGCGTTCGACAGGCTCAGCCGAGCCGTTGTCTAATCACTGTCTTCCGATGAATTGGTGCCTTGGGTGGAATTAAATATAAGGGACTTGCGTAAAAATAAGATGCCAGCTAGGAGGGTAGAACCGTCACATCCCATTTGGGCAAAGTTTCAGAACGCTGCCAGAAAGGTTGCAATTGTTCTAATTCTTTAGTCAAAACCTTCACCCCTTTTTCATAAGTTCCTTCTACCAAATGCACTAGAGGTTTTATACCCTTCCAAGTCATGTTAGAAGCCCAATTAAGAGCCGCATCAATTGAATATAAAATTGCCCAATTCCAATAGTTCTCTAAGACGGCCCAACACCGTTCAATGGGATTATATTTACTATGGCATTTGCGGGTAGTAAATGAGCCGTATTTGCCCCTGGGTTTTTTGGGCAAATTCTACCATTCTTTTGATAAATTGAGTGCGGTTGCTGCGAGTGGCGGCTCCTCCATCTAAATCAATGACTAATTCTTCTAACACTGGATAGAGCGCTTGATTTTCTGGCCACCACAACTCTAAACAATCTGCCACAAAATCTGAGGTTTCAGCCGATTGACCGAAATAAATAGACAGGCGTTCTCCCCTCATATCTAGAATTCCTAAAGGGACTAAAACAGCCCTCCATTCCCTATCATGATCATCCGCTTTTAATGGATCGAGATAGCGGGCTTTACCCTGACGAGACAAATTTCCTATCTTAACTTTAGCTTTGCTATCCAAGGAAATTCTCAAAGATTTAGGATGTTTGTCAGCGGCTTGATTGGCTTGAGCTACGTTAGCAAAAATTGCCTCGGTTTCTGGGATTTTTTTGAGCGGTTTTATTTTTTTTGTTTTTTTTAAACTATAGCCCATTCGATTCAAAATATCTCCAATGGTTTGACGAGAGGGCAATTGTTCATCTCGATAGCCTTTTTCTTCTTTTAATGCCTCTCTTACGGCTCTGGCACTAATTTTTGTAAAAGCAAAAGTTGATTGAAATTTAGGGTCTGCTTGCGAGTACATCTCCACTAAACTTTTAATATCTGCCTCTAAGTTTGGTAGCAGTTCCTCCGTTTTTTTTCTCCCCCTAGCACGATAATTATCAATACAAATAATTCCACTTTCTAGCTCTTTCAATCCTGTTGCTATTGCCTGCCTAGACCATCCCAATTCTGTTTCGGCTAGGCGTGCTGAAGAGTTAAAATAGTCTATAGTTACTTGCGCCATAAAAGCCCTTTTCTTAAAACCTGTCAGCTTTTTTGCCGCATCTTTCAAGCTTGATTTGATTTTTTCAGTCAGTTCAGTTACCATAAGACCTCTTGCATAAATCCGAAAACAAACGATAGAAACAATAATGGGAGGGACTTTCAGTTAATTATTTATTAGTAGTTGATAATCTTCAAAAATGTTGCTGTACAAGGATCGACTTAAGACTTTTGCAAGAGGTCT
>NZ_JADBTR010000079.1:0-24644 GCF_020246065.1 Microcystis sp. M144S2 | reverse complement strand
TTGATTTATTGTAGGGTTGATTTATTGTAGGGTTGATTTATTGTAGGGTTGATTTATTGTAGGGTTGATTTATTGTAGGGTTGATTTATTGTAGGGTTGATTTATTGTAGGGTTGATTCATTGTAGGGTTGATTTATTGTAGGGTTGATTCATTGTAGGGTTGATTCATGAATCAACCCTACCCTTTGGGGGTTTATGGGGTTTTAGTTCAATTTCCCCACTTCCCAATTCATAATTCATAATTCATAATTCATAATTCATAATTCCCTTACAGGTTTTGATAAGCTTTGAGGGTGGCAATTTTGACGCTTTCGGGGACGAGGGGAAAGGTAGTTAATATATGTTGAAATTCTGTTAGGGTTAATTCATACAAGTGGGCGACTATTGCATCTAATTTGGCTCTAATTGCCATTCTTTCTGCTTCTTCTGTTACTCCATTTTTATGGGAACCTATCCCCACTTCTTTCGCTAATTGCTCAAATTCTTCTGTAGTACAAATCAATTTTGCCGCATTTTCTACTATCTCCTGAAAGTATTTATCTCCCTCTTTTAGTCGGGGGATAGGTAGCTGGTAGATGTAGAAAAAATTTAGGTTTTGACTAACTTTTTGTCTGAGCATCCAATCAATTAAAAAGCTGTTTAAAATGGTAACAATGAAAAATTTGAATCCCTCATTTTCTCGAAAATTATTTTGTTCATACTCACTAATAGATAACGAATTTCCGCAAAAAACTGATTTAGGTATCAGACTAGAAATTAAAGAGCGTTCGTTTGTACTTGATGAAACTGACCGAAATCCTAAACGATAGGTTTGATAGTCCAAGATTTGACCTTTATCGACTTCACCGCGTTTTAATAAAGCTTGTCTTGCTTCCTTTTCATCTAACCAGTATTTCGGTAAAGCATACCGATGGGTGAATTGATGAATCATTTTTCCTTCGTAGAGAGGTAGTCTTCCTTCTGCGGGTTCAGTTTTAAATAAATAACTATCATTAGTCATGTGAAATTCTGATGTTAACTTGAGATTCCATGTATCGGGAAGGGTTTCTCCTAGCAGAGGAAAACGAGACATTTTTTCTGCGATATGAATATCTATATCTTGTTTAAATTCCATTACCGAGAGGGAATCGGGGGATAGTTTGCGGATTAAATCGACGCTAATTACTAAACTATCTTTATGGGGAAAACGTTGTAATTCCTCAACATCGTGACGCATAAATTCCACAGGAAAGGAAAGAGTTTGTTTATTTTTCTCAAAAGTTAAGATAGCAATCTTAAAACTTCTATGGACATTTTCAAAAATTTCTTTACGATTTTCAAAACAAAATAATCCTGTCACATTTGTCTGAGAAAATAACATTTCTCGCAGTTGTTTGGTTCCTAAATCGGTATAAATTCCACTGGGAATAACTATTCCACATTCTCCCCGGGGATGGAGGAGATTAAAACATTGTTCAACAAAAAGCTTATAGAGATTAATATCCGTCCCTTGCTTTTTACCATTGACAATAGAGATTTGATTTTTATATTGTTCCGAGGAACGAAAATAGAGACTAACGTGGGGGTATTGACTTTGATATTCTAACCATGCTTGAGCGATTTCGGGATTAGTTAACAGTTTTTTCTGTTCCTTTTCAAACGTCTTGATGTCCATTTTATTTTTAGTCACCAAGTCGCTATGCTGAGAAAAAAATTCTTTCGCTTGGGGTTTAAAGACTTCCCAAGGGGGATTGGTGATAATCACATCAAAACCACCTTTTTCTGTAATCAGTTTATCGAAGTGATAACCCCAGTGGAAGGGTTTCAGGGACTGCATATCAGAAAGAGTTAATAAACGTTTCTTTGCTTTTCCCGTTAATTGTGCGGATTCGTACTTAATTGACAACTTACCGCTAAACTCATCTAAGAGAATTTGGTTTAATTTCTGCACCGATTCGCGGTTGACATCCTCGATGTGATTGCGTAACATCTGGAGACGGTTTTCTTGGGGGGTTCCCTCTACTTCTCCCAACCGAAAAGCGTGTTCTTTGTATAATTCAATACTGCGGTTTTTTTCCGCGAGAATTGTCTGATAATTTTGCGCGGTGAGGGTTTGCATGAGATTAAAACTTTTTCCGTCCACGCGAATTAAACCGATGAGGGAATTTCCCGACATGATATTAAAATCAATATTAGGTAAGGGTTCCAATTCTGTCACCGATTGTGCGGCAGCAACTAAAGCGAGAAATAAACGCAGTTTCGCGATTTCCGTTGCTTCCTCCATGATATCGACACCGTAGAGATTATCGGAAATAATTCTTTTTTTGATGTAATATCCGAGGGAGGGATGGGATTTTCTTACCTCTGTTAACCACTGTTTTAATTTACTGTCTCCCCGTAGTTCAATTGTCCCAATCACCGCGCTATAAATTCCGATTAATGTCTTCATCGCAGCCACTAAAAAAGCACCGGAACCACAGGCAGGGTCTAAAATAGAAAGCTGGGGAAGAATATCTTCAATCAGAAGCTGACAGAGGGGAGAATCGAGATTAATTAGTAGTTCAAAAATACTGGCAAATTGTTTGCGGGGATAATGTTGATTACTTCTCTCGACAATCCATTTATTAATCGTCCTATCACAGAGATATTCAGTAATCTCCGGACGGGTATAGTAAGCACCGAAAGCTTTTTGGTTGATATACTTTTCAAAGATATATCCCAAAACATCGGGGTTAATTTCGTCATCGCTTCCCCCCGGAGTGTCGTCAAGGTTCCAAGAGTAACGGGAGAATAAATCGAGGATATTCTCAAATGCTTGGTCATCAATACAAATGTTTTGATAAAGATTTTCGAGGGGATGTTGGAGAAATAATCCTCCGTTAAGATATTTGACTTTTCCCACCAATGCAGTTACTGTCTCATCTCGTTGGGATTCCGGTTGAGCGAATGCTTGAAAAAAGAGGGTTTGCAGAAACTGACGATAAAATAAATTTTTCCCGCGTCGTTGACTTGCTTGTAATTGGTTTTGCAGATAGTTGAAGTCGTTATCGATAAATCCCTTGCGCTGCAGGAAATAGACGAACATTAAACGATTGAGAATAACCGAAGTGTACCATTTTCGATCGCTTTCTCGATCGATTCCTTGGATAAAAGGGAGGAACTGTAAATGCTCTCGCTGAAATTCCTGATAAAATTTCTTGGTAATCTTTTCGATATCGAAACCTTTTTGTAAGCGATGGGCCACCTCCACCACGGAGGGTTCCCCATCTTCAAAGTCGGTGATATCGAGGACTAATTCCGCTAGTTTACCGAGAAATAAATCTCCCGGTTGTCCTTTTATATAAAGATGGTCACGGATATAACTTTTACTTCCCTCTCTTTTTACCCAGTACCATAAACTGCGTGTCCGTCCCCCATCGACGAAAATTAGCAGATTTTCGGCAATTCTTTCGATAACTTGCTGGTGAATGTCCCGACGAAGTTTCGCATCGGGTATATCGGTAGTTGTCACCTCTAATACTGCTACTCCGGACACTTCCGCAATCCGTTGACAGGGATATTCTTGATTGTCAACGGTGATACTAACAGTTTTTTTTGCGCGAGGATGAGACCATCCCAATTCCTCGATAAACAGTTCCCCAAATTGGAAGTTAGATAATAAGTCACGAGTCCGGGAGAAGTTGAGGGACATAATAGACCTCTTGGAAATATTAAAAATTGTTGTTAGGGTTAGGAGTCAAAAGGTTTGATCCCCCTAAATCCCCCTTGATAAGGGGGACTTGAATTGGTTTATATCCCCCTAAATCCCCCTTGATAAGGGGGACTTGAATTGGTTTGATCCCCCTAAATCCCCCTTGATAAGGGGGACTTGAATTGGTTTGATCCCCCTAAATCCCCCTTGAATTGGGGGACTTGAATTGGGTTAGATCCCCCTAAATCCCCCTTGAATTGGGTTTGATCCCCCTAAATCCCCCTTGATAAGGGGGACTTAAGAAGGTTGAAATAGACCCAAGGAACAAATAATCTGAGGTTCTTGGGTGGATTCTTGTGGGTGAACAATACAGAGATCGTTATCTTTATATAAAGATACCAGTAAGTCTGCCAATTGTCGGTCACTGATGCCAGTTCTTAAACCACGATTTAAGCGATCGAGAGCCGACTGTCTAAGGGGATAATGATACAATTGGTCGAGAGCCTTGCATAAATCCTCATGAGCAAACAGATCATCCTTACTATCTTGAGAATACCTTTTTAAGCGCTCATAGGTCTTAAATTTTGCTCCCGTCAATCGTCCCAATTTAGATCCGGAGTTGTTTTCCTCCTCCGCAATTAATTCTGTACCTTTTTGTACTAACTGATGGTGTTGGGGATGGGGGGGAATGGCCGGGGTTTGGGGATGACAGGCAGCGGACCGTAAAATAGTTAATTGGGATTGAGTCACACTATTTCCCTGCTTATCAATCCATGCTAAAGCATCATTCCCCCCGGCAGTTTTTAGATACACCATAACTCCCTCCGGATGGGTTGCTGTCCCACTATGGCAACGGGTAGAATAAACCACCGGCGGCAGAGTCTCTATGGTATGTTTTAAACTAGGGTCAACTTCGATCGCATTTTTCCAAATTTGATACGCTTCCGAGGTTAAATCCACTTCTTGATCCTCCTCCTCATCGATAACCTCAGATTTTTCATGATACAGATCTAATAAAGTCTGGTTATCCATCTCCTCCTCAAAAAATACCTCATCGGTCCCCACCACGTCCGCATTCTCTCGCAGTCTTTGAGATAGTCTCGTCCGCAGTTTAATAATTCTCTCCACTCCCTCCGCAGGTAAAAAGGAATAACAGAGAATCTGACTTGCTTTTTGACCGATTCTATCTACCCTTCCGGCCCGTTGAATCAGGCGAATAATTGCCCAGGGTAGGTCATAATTAACGATAATGGCACAATCCTGTAAATTTAACCCTTCACTCAAGATATCCGTCGCAACCAAGACTCGTATTTCTTCCCCCACTTGCTGAGAATTACTGCGGGGACTAAAACGATGGACCATTTCCGCAGGATTAGCAGAGTTTCCCGTCACTCCCGCAATCTTATCCACTCCCCGATTTTGCAACTGAGTGACTAAATAACTGACTGTATCGGCAAATTGGCTAAAAATTAACACCTTTTCTCTGGGATGATTCTCCTCTAACAGCTGCCATAACTTCTCTAGCTTTTCGTCGGTCTCCGGCTGCCAGGTCCCACAGGTTTGCAATAATGCTATTAAAGCCAAGGCATCAGATTTTAGGTCTTTTTTCAATGCGGGTTTAAACACCTCGGGGTTAATCCACTGAAAGCGCTTGCGATAATCACCGCTATACTTTTGATACACTTGTTCGGCTCTTTTTTGATACTCTTTTTCTAACCCGGTTATCCCCCCAGTCTCCTCGGTTTCTATACTTTCATCTTCTCCCTGAGTGACTAAATCCTCATCCAGATAACGAGTGTCTAACAAAGCTGGATCCTGACTCCCGATGGGAAGGGGTAAATTATTGGCCATGGCATGAAGGAAAATATAGTTACGGAGAATATGACGGTCAAGGGATTGCAGGAAAGCATACCCCCCACTCTCCAAACGTTTAAATAAATTCGTCCGACAAAAACCCATTAATCTTTTACCCGCACGGGATAGACTTTTTAAGATGGTTTCTTCCTCTCCTGTCCCTTTGCATCCTTTAATTAGATAATTTCCCAATCCGTAACGGGGTAACTTCAATCCGTTGAGAGTTATCACCACTGCTTCCGAATATAAACGCGCATAAACCGAGTCTTGTAGGTCAAACTTGATTGTCTTTAGTTGTCGTTGGGGAAGATAAACCCTCGACCCATCAGCAAATTTTAGATACCGACGACCCTGTTCGTCTTCTGTAGCATAATTATTTTTGATAAAACCGCGAGTCCGTCTAATCATATAGAGACGCATTAAGTCTCTCCAGTCGTCGGGAGAGTCACTTTTTTCAAAGGCTGCTAGGGACCTGACCGGAGATTGGTATCTGCGATTAAATTCGATTTCTCCTCCCAGAGATTCTAGTAGTCTTTCGGGACGAATTCCGAGATTAGTATCCTCTTGAATGAATAAACGCAGTTGATTGGACAGGTCACGATAGTTTTTATTATAGGGAGTCGCAGTCAAGAGAATACAGCGACTTTCATTGGTGTTAATGTACTCCTGTATCACCCGATAACGTTTACCTTCCCGATTGCGTAGGTTATGACTTTCATCGATAATTACTACCCGATAGCGCCGCAGATTGGGTAATTCCTGCATAACCTGACTTAAGGGGATAATTTTCGCTCTTAATTTGTATTTATAGCTGTAATCCTCCCACATGGTTAGGAGATTTTTCGGACAAATAATTAAGATTTCTAAATCGTAGTCTTCCTGCAAAATATATGCTAGAATGGAAGCGATGCGCGTTTTTCCTAACCCCACCACGTCGCCAATTAGTACCCCACCGCGTCTTTGCACATAACGAGCGGCAATTTTAATGGCCGATTTCTGAAAATCTAGTAAGTCTTGGTCAAACTGTCGGGGAATTTTGTATTCTGCTAAACCGGCTCTCGCTTCAAAGGAAAGATGGTAGGCTATTTTTAAATAGATATGATAGGGGGGAATCAGACTTTCCCGGGCCCAACTTTCGTTAATCACCTTGACAATATCCTCGGATATATCCCAACACCAAGCATCAAACCAACGATCATTAAACCACTTTTGTAGTTTGGCACAAGCATCGTGATCAAGGACATCAATATTTAATTCTCCCTGCTGTTGTAATCCCGCAAAAGTTAGATTACTACTGCCCAAAAATCCCACCGTTGGGTTATTGACATCCTGTCGATGAATAAGGTATAATTTAGCATGGAGATTATAGCCCAAAAATAAGCGAATTACTAGCTTCCCCGATTGAATTTGTTTCGCCAAACGTTGCAAAGCTGCCTGATCTCGATTGCTAGGATTCCCCCAAGTTAATTGTTGGCAAAAATCCTGAACAATTTGTTTTCTTAAACGAGCGCAAGTAGCCTTATCTATATCATTTGAGCGCTTCAATAAAGACAGGGATTGCTGTAGTAATTCCTGGGGTGCTTGCTGCATACCAATCAGCAGACGACAACAGGACAAATCACCCCCGAGAAAGTGATCAATATAGGTATCAATGGACTGCCAACCGCGCAAATTAAAATAACCCACGCAAAAATCAGCGCGTTGGGATGCTAATAAACTTTCGCGTAAAATTGGCAATAAATGGGACTCAATATTATCAATAATACGCGGCATATTTTTAATCCGTAGGGTACGATCTTCGATAGTGTAAACTAGCGATAATTATGGTGAGTGATTTTGGTTATGGTGGTGGGTTACGCGTTGCTAACCCACCCTACTGATTTACTGAATTACTTAATCCAAACAGTTTTAACGTTGACAAATTCGCGAATACCTTCCACACTTAATTCCCGTCCAAAACCGGAACGTTTAATCCCCCCAAAGGGTAAACGAGGATCGGATTTAACCATACCGTTAATAAACACACAACCGGCCTCAATTTCGGTAATTAAACGCTCAATTTCTGCGGGGTTATTCGTCCAAGCACTAGAACCCAAACCAAAGGGACTATCATTAGCTAAAGCGATCGCTTCCTCGATATTTTTGACTCGAAATAGTAAAGCCACCGGTCCAAAAAATTCCTCTTTTTCCCCCGGAGAACCAGCAGGAATATCGGTTAAAATCGTCGGTAGATAGAAGTTACCTTTTCCCTCTAAACGTTGACCCCCCACAAGGACTCTACCACCCATAGCGACGGTTTTTTCCACTTGGGCGGCAATTTCCGAGACGATCGATAACGTGGCCAAAGGACCGATATCAACAGTTTCATCGAGGGGATCACCAACTTTTAAAGCTTGGAATTTAGCCACCAATAACTGTTCAAATTGATCGGCGACAGTTTCCATAACAATAAACCGTTTAGCGGCGATACAAGTCTGACCATTATTTAACAATCTTGCCGTCACTGCCGTAGCCGCTGCCGCCTCGATATCGGCAGTATCTAAAACGATAAAAGGATCACTACCTCCCAACTCCAAAACCACTTTTTTGATCTGTTTTCCGGCGGCGGCTGCTAAACTCATCCCCGCCGGTTCACTACCGGTTAAAGTGGCGGCTTTTACCCGTTCATCGTTAATTAAATCACTAACGCGATCGGCCCCGATCAAAAGAGTTTGAAAAGCACCTTCAGGAAAACCAGCTTCTAATAAAATTCTTTCCACCGCTAAAGCTGATTGGGGAACATTAGAAGCGTGTTTGAGTAGGCCGACATTTCCCGCCATCAAAGCGGGGGCAGCAAAGCGAAATACTTGCCATAGGGGGAAATTCCAGGGCATAACCGCTAAAATTACCCCTAAAGGTTGATAACGGACAAAACTGCGACTAGCATCGGTGGCAATCAACACATCTTCCAGATAACCGGCGGCATTATCGGCATAAAAACGACAAACCAAGGCACATTTGAGGACTTCTGCGATCGCTGATTTGATTGGTTTCCCCATTTCTAAAGTCATGGTTTTAGCCAATGCTACTTGATCCCGTTCCAAAATGTCCGCCGCTTGCCGTAACCACTGTCCCCGTTGACTGATGGCGGTGCGGCGATACTTCTGAAAAGTCGCCTCAGCTAGGGCCAATTTCGCCGCCAATTCCTCCGAGGTTAGAGGGGTAAAAGTCTTGAGAATTTCTCCAGTGGCAGGGTTAACTGAAGCGATACCCATATCCCAATTGTCTCCTATCGAGGGCTATATCTCTAGTTTAGTTCTCCGGTTGTCCCGCTGCTGACATAATTCGATCGCTAATTGGATCGCCGCTTGCATACTCTGGGCCCTAGCGATGCCAAGGCCAGCGATATCAAAAGCCGTCCCGTGGTCTGGAGAGGTGCGAACAAAAGGTAAACCGATGGTAGTATTAACAGCACAGTCAAAAGCCATTAATTTCACCGGAATTAAGCCCTGATCGTGGTATAATGCCAGATATGCGTCGGCGGGTTGCCCTGCACCGCTAAACCAAGCGCGTCCCGGTTGCACCCAAAGCGTATCGGGGGGGACAAGGCCGATTAATTGGGTTTGCGGGTATTGCTGCCCCATTGACTCTAGCCAAGGCTGTAACCAGTCCTTTTCTTCCCTTCCCAGTTTTCCCGCTTCGCCACTGTGGGGATTAAGGCCGGATATGGCGATTTTTGGGTGATCGATGCCGAAATCTAGCTTTAAAGACTCGATCAATAGGTCTAGTTTTCGGGTCATCAGATCGGGGTTAAGAGCATCGGGAACTTCTCGCAGGGGGATATGGGTAGTGGCGAGGAGAGTGCGTAAGTTATAGCCGGTGTGAGGGGATTTAGCGACGAATAGCATCCCATAACGGTTAATTCCCGCCATGGTAGCTAAAACCTCCGTTTGACCGGGGAAATCATAACCGGCCAACTGCCAACAGGATTTAGCGATCGGACCGGTGACAATACCGTCAAATTCGCCCTTGAGGGTGCGTTTTATGGCTTCTTGCAGGTAAAGAAAGCTAATTTCACCACTGTGGGCATCCCCACGCCCACAAACTATTTTTTCTTGATTGTAGGGCAAATCGATCAGAGAAAAGCGATCGAGAAGATGGGGATCGTGATAGGCTTTTTCGAGAAGCGTTCTTGTCCCGATTAGAGTAATCTGACAAATAGACGAGATTGGGGAATCGGCGATCGCTTTTAACACCACTTCAGGGCCGATTCCGGCGGGATCACCGACGGGGATAACTAGACGGGGAATAAAAGAGGCGGATTCCATAAATTTTGGCCGTCAATATTGCTAATTCTCCCGATTAATCTCATCGTTGACAATTATCAGGAGGGAATAAATCAGTAAACAATTTTCAGTTTACTGTAATCTCATGGCGATAGATAGTAACTTTAGGCAAATTAAATTTTTTAACTTTTCTGTTTTCTTATTGCCCAAATTAGCCAGATTGTTGTAAGCTTATGACCCAACTACAACCCGATATATTCGTTAACAACCGTCCCGATACCGATGGAGACGAGGAAGAAGACTACTTCGATTATTTTTATGATGAACCGGGTAGTGAACCGGGGACATTAATTATCGAACCGGATGCCAAACCCTCGCGGATTATTTTAATTGACTACGATGAAGATAACGCCGTTCGCAAGGTGGATATTACCCCCAATGCTTGCGCCCCCTATATTGGCACAAATACCGTGTCTTGGATGGATATTCAAGGGTTAGGGAGTGAGACGGTTTTAAAACAAGTAGGGGAAATTTTTAATCTGCATCCTTTGTTATTAGAAGATGTGGTTAATGTGCCGCAGCGACCCAAGTTAGAGGACTATAACAATCAATTGTTAGTGATTTCTCAGATGGTGCGACTGAAGGAAGATGAAAGCGGTTTTGATACAGAACAGGTGAGTTTTGTCTTGGGAAAACGCTATCTTTTGAGTTTTCAAGAGGAGGAATTACAGGACTGTTTTGAGATAGTCAGAGATCGAATTCGCACTTCCCAGGGACGAGTACGAAAATCGGGGGCGGATTATTTAACCTATTTATTATTAGATACGATTATCGATGGTTATTTTCCCGTGGTAGAACACTACGAAGATCGGATTGAAGCGTTGGAAGATGCGATTATTAGTAATCCCGATCGAGAGACTATGCAGGAAATCTATGATGTCCGTCGGGAATTATTGGCACTGCGTCGCTTAATTTGGCCGATGCGAAATGTCCTACATTTACTGATGCGTGACCATCATGGTATAGTCAGCGATGAGGTACAAATTTATTTTCGGGATTCCTACGACCACGTCATTCAAATTCTGGAAATTATCGAAGCTTATCGAGAATTAGCGGCGAGTTTGATGGATGTTTATATGTCCACTATGGGCAATAAATTAAACGAAATTATGAAGTTTTTAACCGTAATTTCGACGATTTTTATTCCCTTAACTTTTATCGTTGGTGTCTATGGCATGAACTTCGAGAATATGCCAGAATTAAAAGGAGAATGGAGTTATTTCATGGTCTGGTTAGTCATGTTAGCCGTAGCGGGAGGCTTGATTTTCTACTTCTGGCGCAAAGGTTGGTTTAAACCAATTTATTCCCTGAAAGAGGAAGCAAAAAGTTAGATAGGGTTTGCGGCAAAAAGTTTGTTGGTGGGGTTAGGAGTCAGGAGCCGGTCGTCAGGAGACAGGAGGCAGGTTTTGGGGTTTTGGGGTTTTAGGGTTTTAGTTCAATTTCCCCACTTCCCCACCTCCCCAATTCATAATTCCCAATTCATAATTCCCACACCCCCATCACCCCACACCCGACGACAAACTTTTTCAGCCAACCCTAATTATTCCACCACAAATGCGAGGATTTGGCCCTGGTGACTGCCGAAGCGAATCTGTAAACCGGACTCTAGGGGAACTTCTTGGTTATGTACCTGTTTCCAGTGGCCATCTTGGTAGATAAAAGTACCAAAACGGGAGAAATCTTCGAGAAAGTATTGATAGTCGGGATGATCGGCATTTTTACGGCAAATTATCCGACAATGGTTTTTACTAACCCATTTTTCAGTAATCTGTAGATCATTTTCCATGTCCCGTCCTATATTCATGCCACCACCACGGATTGACCATTTTCTTTCGGGACGATCGAGATAGTATAAGAAAGCGGCGGGCATGGTTCCAGAGACATCGGGCATAACCGTCGGTGATTGAGTCTCATCAAGGGTTTGCAGCAATTGCCCGTCGAATTCCGGGTGCATATAGAGAATCGGCAAAGTCCAAGCGGGCTGATTGTACTTGTAGAGGGTTAATAACTGCTGCCTGGCGATGCGAACGGCCTGATCGATAGGGACTCTCGGACCGGGAAACAACTTGGACATCTGCGCTTCTTTGTCTTTGAACCCGAAGAGGGTGCGGGTAAAAACTTCGATAAAACTCAAGGCCTCGCGATCGGCGATCGCATCTCGCATGGCCAAAACTGCGGGAACGCCATGGTGAATCAAGACTTCCGCTAGACTGCTGCGGGGGATCATCTCCTGACCTGATTTAGCGGGATAAGCACCCCAACAGGCATTAAAAACGGTTAAAATGACTTGATTTCTCACCAAAGCTTGGGCTAACTCCGTCCCGTTTAGCTGTTCCCCCGTCCGCAGAAATAGGGAACCGCCATTGGGGGCAGACATTCCGTGACCAGCGTAGAAAAAAGCTTTATATTTACCCGTATCCAAGGCCCTGGTCAGTTCTTCGGCCTCCGGTCGAATTAAGGTATCGACCTTGACTTTCACTCCCCAATTCTGAGGGAGGGAACCACTGGGGGAGATGGCCCGGATAAGATTGGCGGCCTCGGATTCCAGTGCCTGGTCGGGATTAGTTTCTCCACCCGTATTAATGGCGGTGAGGTTGAGGGAACTAGCGGCGGTTTTAATCTGTTTTTCGCCGATAACTAAGAGAATATTGAGACTATTACTCGGTTTTATCGGTGGCAGTGGATCCACGTCGCTGGTGGTGCGACTAAAGAGTATATTCGGATGCAGAGATATGGCCTGTTTACCTGCTTGCTGCATAATTTCCCAGGGCAGCAGAATTAAATAGGGGTTGCGACATTCCAAGCGAATTCGCAGGGGCTGATTTTTGCCGAGGGCGATTCCCTGACTTTGGGCAAAACTTTGACTAATTGATGCTTGAAATAACCATTGCCAGAGACTAATACCTAGTTTCTGCATCAATTGACCGCCATAACTGCCGCCTTCTCCCGAAAGAGTCAGTTTAGGTCGATAATTTCCTTCTAATTGCTCTAACATCGGCAAGGTCGGCATTTTTTGCAGACAGAACATTTCCTGCCATGCCATCCATTCCGTGGTTAGACTCTCGGTCCATTCACAGTCATGATGCACATATCCCCCCGGTAGGGGTGCTTTCGTCACCCAACGGGCGAAATTATTACTCGTGGCTAAAGTAGAGATCGCTAAGTTTAGACTAGGGATGGCATCATCGGTCATTGTGGCTGTTTAGAAGTCTATAGAATCCTATTCTAGAGGATTTCTGAAAGGTAAGGAAGAGTATTAAGTAGCTGGTTATAATTAAATCAAAAATAGATTTTAGGTTCGATCCCCCCTGCCCCCCTTGATAAGGGGGGTGCCGATAGGCGGGGGGATCTGAAAGTTTTTAATACCTACCTACTTAAGTCACCAATAAACAACAAAGTTCGATAATTTTGGTTTGCAAAGTTGCCAAAGGTTCTCCACCCCGTTTGAGACGATATTCTAATTCGAGAAGTATGGGCAAGGTGGCGAGAAGTTGCTTAGAAGAAAAGGATTGTATCTCTTTGCGAATGAAATACAGTCGCTTGGGGTTGGCAATTTCGGCGGCGGCGGCGATATTTTTCTCGTCTTTTTCTCCTTCTTCAATTTTTAATTTTACTATTGCCCAAGTGCGAAATTGACCCACTAGGGTGGCAGTGATACCTAGGGGGTTCTCGTTGCGATTTAATAATTCATTAACCAATTCTAGGGCTTTGCCTGTCTCCCGTTTTAAAATAGCACTGGCTAACTGTAAGCTGCTTTGATTGCTGGCATTGACTAAGCTTAAAATGTCCTTTTTGTCAATAGTTCCCGCCGAATTATTTTTAAATAAACGCAGTTTTTCTAACTCCATCCACAGCAAGCGGCTGTTATTTCCCACTGATTCAGCTAAGAGTTCGATCGCATCGGGAGTTAATTTTACCCCCACTTCTTTGGCAATTTCCCTAACTCTTTGGGCAATTTCCTCGACTTTCCAAGGCGGAATTAGTTCAAATTCTTTAACCTCCGCCTGATTTTGGATAAACTTGCTCGATTTTAAGCGGGAGTCGGGTTTTTTGGCACTGGTTAATAACAGATAGGAATTTTCGGGTAAATTGGGCAAAGTGCGCTGTAATTCCTTGAGAATATCCTCGGAACATTGTTGACAAATAACCGTATCGGCTAACCAAACCAAACGATTTCCCATGCCGAAAACTGGAGTCATCGCTTGATTGAGGGCCTCGATAATTGCTTCATTGCGATCACCATTAATTTTATCATAATTGAACTGTATCCAATTGGGATCGAGAAGTTTTACTTGCAGATTTTTCACCGCTTGGTTAATAGCAAATTCATCCTCTCCCCAATAAAATATTGTCGGCATAAGTTTCTACTTATAGCAGTTATCTTGATGTTACTATTGCCCATTTTGCCAAATTTTTACATTTTTGTCAGCACTACCACTAATTAAATATTTCTCATCGGCACTAATTGCTAAAGATAACAGTTTGTCTGTGGGTTGATCAAGGGTTCCTAATTCCTCTTTGCTTGTTAAAGACCAAAACTTAATCGTTTGATCCGAAAGCTTGTTTAATCTGATCAGCACAAGCAGCAGAGGATAAACCCAGAATTTCCTAATATTAACGCTGGCTATTCATAAACAGAGGTAAAGAAGATCTGACTCGATAATTTTGAAAATTAATCAAAAAATAGACTCGATCGACCCCAAATAACGCACAATAAAAAAGGAAATGTCAAAGGAGAATCGCAAATGTTGCCCTATATCCTAGCGGTCGTGGTGGGATTAAGTAGTCTCTACCTCCTCACCACCGCTTTTATCGCCCCCGATCGCCACCGTCAAGATGATTTTCTCTGGAGTGCGGTAGGATTATTCTATGCCCTTGTCCTCTGGTTGTGCGCGGGAAGGATTACAGGCGCTATCCTCCTCGGACAAGCTGCCGCGGCCATATTATTTATTGCTTTCGCTTGGCAAACTCTCAAACTCAGACAAGCACTTTTTTATCCCGACAAACCGGTTAAATTATTTACTATTGTCGGTTGGTTAGGCAATCGTCTGGGGAAAGTTACTCCCTCCCAATCCCCTAAAACTAAAGCTAAACCTGAGAAAGTAGCAGCAAAAGTTAAAGAAACGGTTAAAGAAACGGTGGACCCCGTTATAGAAAAAGCCGCGGCTATCGGGGAAACTATTACAGAATCAGTGACAGAAATTGAGGAAAAAGCTCAGGAAACGGTTGCCCCCGTTGCCGAAAAAGCGGCGGCTATCGGGGAAACTATTACAGAATCAGTGACAGAAATTGGGGAAAAAGCCGCAGAAATTATTGATGATGGGGAAACTTTCGATGATTTCGATGATTTCGATGATTTTGATTTGGCAACGGAAGAGATCAAACCCTCCGAAAATGCCCCAGAAATTCCCCCGACTGAACCTGTCGCAACTGTTGAAGTCGAAACTATTGCTGTTAGCGAAACGGTGATTATTGAAGTTACCGAGGAAGATTGGCCCTCAGAAGAAACTATCGGAGAAGATACTCCCCCAGAAACTCGATCGCCAAGGGAAGAAAATCCCCCCTCATCGGATTAAAAATTAAGACTATTGAGCGGGTAGGTTAGGCAATAATTACCCAAGAAATGGTTCTTCGTTACTTGGTATGGTTCGATAGGGGGGGCATAAATCGACTAAATCCTTATCTGGCAAGAGACTTAATTGATTAGTTCGTTCTAGATCGAAAACAATTGACAAAAATTGCCAAATGTCTTTCTATATAAGGGTTACATTTATTATAACCCCCGTCCATTGCATCACACAAACCGAAGAACCTATTTTTATAGAATGTAAGTTCAGATATTTTATCGGTAATGGGAAATAGTCAGCAAGCCCTTCCGTTTTAACAGTTTTATGCGCTTGCAATTTCCGCTCATACTTGTAAAGAGATTACTTGATATCGACTCAGGTAACGTTATAAAACATCCATGTATAATTTTTATAGCATTTTCGACGATTCGGCTAGAATATGCTGATTATTGCCTGATTGTTTTTTCCCAGAAAATCTCTCTATCACCATACCATGAGGATTTTCACCAGATTGTCACCCCGTCAGATGAAAATCTCTTGACTATCGCATTCCCGATGAGGTATTCTTCAATCAATCAGGCACTGGCACACTTTGAATTTCTATATTTTCTGACCAATGGAAAAACTTCCTAATCAACCAACTTTTTATGACTCACCAGAGGAAGCCATAAAAGAGATTGTCAAGATTAAAGAAAAAATTTCTAATGCTCCTCCTGGAAATTTGAGACTTGGTATCTTTCGAGGTAAGCGTTTTTGGGGAAAACTAGATGTAGCATCGGTGGATAACGGAGATTTTCATGGCAATCCTGAAAAAAATGCCAGAACGCTATATCATCGTCTGTTAGCACGTTTTTTGGCCGAGCGAGTTTATCGTTCTCAGTTTTTAGTTTTTGTATTAGCAGTAATTTTAGGTTTGTTAGGTGGAACTATTCACAATACTGAAAAGCAATTGCTTGAATCATTAAAAACAAACATAGATAATGAACAAAAACTTTTAAATGAAAATCTTAGTGATAGAAGAGAAAAGAATAGATTGATTTTCACGGAAGAAGCACAGCCTTTCATAGAGAAGGGAAATCCTATTCCTGATGATGTTATCGAACGTTTTAATAATGATAATCGTTTTTTAGAGAAAACTTTTAATGAGGGAACACGGAAAATTGAAGAAGCAACAGATAGTTTATCTTTTTATACAGATATTCTTAATACATGGGGTTCCATTTTTCACAGAATCGGACAATTAGTTGCTTTTGGAGTTATATTAGTATTGATTCCAACAATCAATGATCATATTCTTAAAAGAAATCATAAAGAAAAAAAACAAGCTGAAGATATTGTCCGACGAATTTATTTAAGAGATTTCAAGAATGCAAAACCTCCTGAAGATTTAAAAGATATTTGGCGATATGGATGGATTACGACTGATGGTCGTCCTGTATCCTCGGAAATCAGCGTGGATGACTTTAAAACGGATGAACTACCAAGAAGAGCGAATGCTTGGGTTCTTCCTAGTTTCAGTCTGTTGACCAGTACAGGAGCTTATACTGGTCTAGCTGCGTCACTTTCGTTATGTATTTTGTGGATTTTAATTTTTGTTTCTTGTTGGCTATACCAAATAAATTTATCTTCTAACTCCGAGTCTGAAATTTTATCTACAGAAGAATCAAGTAATTCTTCTAGATTTGGGATTGTTTCTATTTTCTTTATAAAACCGCTCAATTGGATTACCAAAGATATACCGCCAATTTGGACTATGTTCTTTGGCGGATTTTTTGGAGTTTGGAAAAGAATTGTAGATCGTCCGCCTTCTTTAAACAGAGCGCGAGAGTTAGAAAAACAAGTATCTGTTGATGCGGCGACTTATCTTATGGCGGGAGGATATCCTTGGTCACAAGTTGCTGAATCGGCACGCATTAGGCAGTTTGAGCAAGCTCAAAGAGATAGCTCCCCAATTTTTCAACTAGGAATAACAGCAGGAATGCTAGCTGCAAGGGGTGATCTTTATGCGCCTTCTGCTGGACTACCATTTAAACTCTCTCTCAAAGATTTAACACAACATCTTTTAGTTTTGGGGGGTATTGGCTCTGGCAAAACGGCTGGCATTCTGCGCCCTATTGCTAGACAAGCGGGGCAAGCTGAAGGCGTGGGTTTAGTTGTTTTAGATGGAAAAGGAGCGTTACCCGGTGAACTAAAAGATGTTGTTAAAGGAATGAAGATTGTCGATCCAAGAAACAGCCGAGTTTCTCTGGTTAAGGGATTACAGCCCGCCACACTTGTTGATACTATTATTGATGTAATAGGGGCGAGAAAAAATAGTGCAGATCAGTTTTTCACGGACAGTGCTGCTGACCTACTGCGTAAGGCTGCAATATTAGCTCAGGCAGCAGGGGGTGATTATTGGACTTTAAGTAGTATTGGCAAGATTGCTACTAATTCTGATTCCCAGAATGATGTTATACTAGCCATTCCAGAATCGGCAGAAACACTGACGGTCGGAGAAGCAGCCGAATTCTTTATGGAAGATTGGGAAAATACTGAGGAACGAGTAAAATCAAATATTATAGCTACGGCGAGAAGCTGGCTTAACACAATTACTAGCCATCCCGACCTTGCGGCATGGGCAGATACAAACGATGAATTAGAAAATGTTGATATTACAGCACCTCTAGAGGGCGGAAGATTGGGAGTTTTAATTCCTGATTATCGCTACGGTCGTGGTGGTGCATTGGTTACGGCTCTTATCAAGGCACGATTGTATGAAGGCATTAAAAAACGCGGAGAAAACAGTGATCAGGAATATATTCCCGTACTTTTTATAATGGATGAGGCTCAAGAAATTGCTACTAAAGATGATGCGTCTTTATTAGCCATTGGAAGATCATTAAAATTAGCTATGGTTGCAGCGACACAAACTGTTGAAGGGGTGGTTGAGAAGTTAGGAAAAGAGACATCTGATAAATGGTTTGGTATTTACGGCAGTTTAGTTGGGTTGAAAGGACGTTCTAAAGTAACCAATGAATTTATTGCTGCCCGATTTGGCACTGGATGGCGTTCAATAGTAGAAAACGTTCAAGGTGTTCCCATTAACCAAAGTGCGGGAATCAATACCGTACATGGAGTTAAAGCAGCGAGTCTTTATCAAGAAAGTTGTCGGAATATTGAATTTGACTCTCGAGATAGCAGAGAACTTGCTAATTTTCCTTGGAATTTATTAAAACCCCCTATTTTTCGAGAGCGCATAATATATGGAGATCAAACATCAAAAATGAACACCACGATTAGGGTTGCTCCTTTACTAGAAGCGGGAGAAATTGAAGATTTGTTAGCTGTTCCAGGAACTGCTTTAATCGTTGCAACGAGAGCTTCAGTGACCAGACGAGATGTTATTAAGTTAAACTTTATTTCAGAGGATGGAACAAGTTTTGAGCCATAGTCAACATTTATTCTGGATTTTACCAAACCAAAAATAAACTAATTCATTTTGTTTGATATTTTTCAGTTTTATCATATTGTTCCTTTCGTATGGATTCAGTTATGCCATCAATAGTCTGAAAATAGTATGGGATTTCTGAAATGTAAGGTAATTTAGCTATTTTTGCACCGCCTAGCAGTTTTATATCAAGATTAAACAAACGTTGACCTTCTGGGTTTAATATTGAAAAAACTTTCACAACATAGGTGTCATCTTTTTTTATTGTGATATTTTTATCATTAGGTTTTCCTATAAGGATGCGATCTTGATACGAAAAAACAGCAGTGCAAATATCTTTAACTTGAGTTGAAGTAATAAGTTTTTGACCAGCTTTAGCTGAAAATACATAGCCTACATCTTGACTATAAGATACCAGTCCAGAAACTGTTTTTTGTGCCATGTTTTTTGATGAGTTCTTCTGGGGAATAGTAACTAATTCAGTTTGATAAAGAGCCGTTCCTCCCAAAGTAGGCTCTTCAGGACAAGAGAAAGCGACATCATCAGAAGAAGATGAACCACACCCTGATAAGAGGGAGAGGGAGAGGATTAGAGGCATACTCAAGATTTTAAAATGATATTTGTTCATAGAAAAATAAGAATAAGTTTTGAGTTTAACGAGTGCGTTTAGGTGATTGTGTTGGAGGTTTGGGGGCTTGAGTGTTTTTAGCTTCTTCTTTCGCCTTTTCTAATTTACTCTTTGAATAATCTCCTGCCATTGCAGCATTTCTACTTGTTTGCTGCATTGATTGTGTTGGAGGTTTTACGGCAGCTGCTTCTTTCGCCTTTTCTAATTTACTCCTTGAATCTAAGCCTGCCATCGCAGCATTTTCGCTTGTTTGCTTCATTGAAGATTGTTCTTTCCCTTTAACTCTTTCCCAAACTTTGTGGGCACTTTCCTGATCCCGTGTAACTTTTGCTTGCATTACAGGGTCATAACGTTTATTGGTTTTGTCATAACCATACTTACTTCTTAAAAAGGCTTCTCTCTGACGATCAAGTGCTTTTTGAGCTTGAGGGGTTTTTCCATTCTCATTATACACACCCAAAGCTTGGTATGCCCCACGATTGAGAGTATGAAATCCGTCTCCCCGCATGGGATAAGTTCTACCAAAACTTTTTTTTTCAGTATGAACTCCATACGTTCTGCCGTTTACAATATAGGTATGGTTGCCATTCTCATTGCGGTATGTGGCTTTCCCTGTTCTAATTGCTTTCATATCGTCATTGACATTAACGCGGGGTTCAATAACGGTGTTAATGTCGTGCTTACAAGATTTCTGATTGACTTTAGAAAGATAATGCCGATCAGCAGGTTTTTTGACTGATTCATGTAAATCATCGGGTGGTTTTTTTTCAGACATAGTTACTGATTGGGGATAAATGGGATATAAAAATTATGAGGAAACCGCTTATTTTTTGTCCTGTTCGAGCGATTTGCGCTCTAGCTCTGTAGGGAGCATCTCACCTTATGTAACTCCTAAATTAAGCTTTATGCCAAGCTATTTTGAAAGCCTTGCTAGAAAACAGTTTCATAGATAAGTATAATTACTTGCTTGCATAAATGAGATTCCCCGCTCTGTATGCCTCATTATAGCTAAAACAATAACCAATTTATCATTTATCTATCTCGTCTATAAAATAATAGTCAGCCTCGTCATCAGGAATAGGTTTTTCCTCATCAGAAGACATATAAAGAACAATCAACTGACGCTGGTTATAACCGTCGATCAAATAAAAGTCATCAGGGCGCAAAATAGGATTATTTCCTGAATCTATAGCACACCGACATTGAAATTTTTTGGAAAAATCGGAAATAAATGTATATCGTTCTCGTCCACTATCTTGTATCTGTGCATCAACATCCGGATTTGTCGGTTGAAGCTTGAGAAGAATGGAGAAATCACCTTTTACAGGAACATAAAAAATTTGTAATAGATAAGGATACATACTATTTTTATCGATTTCTTTTAAAAATTCATCATCATCTTCATAAATAAATATTTCATTTTCAGAGATAGAAAGAAGTTCCGCAAAACCTTTTTTTAGCTCATCACGAGATAAAGGTTGATCGACAAAAAAATCCTCTAAAACTGGTGTAAATTCTTCTGAAGTTCCATCGTTATTCATTAAAATTCTCCTGATTTTTTTCTTTTTGCTCTTGAATTAACGGTCGATTGCGATAAGGACTCTTTTGGATTTGACTAGGAAATTATAACATCTCCAGCACTGCTTCAATTAACTCAAAACTTAAGCTTTTGGGATATGAAGACCCCTCCGAAGGTGATATTAGTAAGGCATTATCGGCCACGTTGAGGTGACTTGGTTTGAGGCGACCTAGATTGGGTTGCTAGTTTTGGAGATTGCGCTTTTTGTTTCGCTCTAGATAAACCTTGCTGATGCTGCGCTGGTTTAGCTTGACGAGCCTGTGCTTTCTGTTTAGCTTTAGCTAGACCTTGTTGGTACTGTACTGATTTAGGCTTAGATTCTTGAGTTTTATTCTGAGCATTTTGTTTGGTTTTTTCTAGTTTACTTTTTGAATTTACCTGTACGGTTCTAGATGACTTTGACTGAGCTTTCTGTTTGGACTTAGTTAAGTTGTTTTGACCCTGTACTGCTTGAGTTTTATGGGCTAAAGCTTTCTTTTTTAATTGAGCCAGTTTTTTAGGCGATTGAGAAGCTGAATTTTTCTGCTTAAAGACTGGCAGAGGCTTATTAGGCAAAAAGCCGGCCATAGTGGCTTCTATTGCGGTTTTCTGCAATCTTTGTTGTTGAGCTAGTTGTTGAGCTATTTTTTGTTTCTGTTCACTTAATTTGCTTGACTTTAACAATGGAATTTGTCGCTGTCTTTGCAATGCTTGAATTTGACTTCTTACTTTTGTTTTGTAATGCTTCAGAGCTTGCTGAATCCCTTTATTATACTTTGAACCAAACTGAGAGCGAATATCCTTAATATCCATCAATAAGGCTTGCTCAAATTGTCCTTTATTAATCAACTCACGTTGTTCTGCACGGAATTTTTGTGCAGAACTATGGCTTCCCCAAGTGGCTGTTTTTCGATGGTCTGCTTCTGTCATCCAGATAGCGATGCCTTTCTCTCTATTGAGGGGAACAATTCCTTCATAAGATTTATATGCTGGGATGTGATTAACTTCACCTCCTCTATTAGCTTTTCTTACGGCTCTGTAATAGCCACCTTGTTTATCCATATATTTTTGTTGAATAAGAAAGCATAAAACTTAATAAAGTCTGATTTAACATAGTTAAATACTACAGTTGGCTATAAAATATTAAAAATATTTAAAGCAAAGTAATGAAATTTATTGTAGTAATCTAGTTGCTAATCATAATGTCCTTTTGGAAAAACAAAAACCCCCTCTACGATTGCGTCTGGATCTTCGTCACCAAAACGAAAGTAGAATCCAACACCAAATTTATGTGATGTAAATCCCACGTCATCAATTTCTAACTGTCCATCAATTTCTTCAAATAATTCTCTTAGCTCATGATAGCTGAGTCCAGACAAACACTGGTTATCAAGCATTGGTTCAGCTGGCTTAAACATCTCAATAGCCTCACAAGTATTATCGGGTTTGTAATAGACAAAGATTCCTAAATCTTCGTATAAATCGGTGTCCTTAAAAATTTTATCCTCACCTTTGTACCATTTGTTAAAAGTTTCAAAGTTTGTAGAGAAATCTTTTAGTGCATGGCGCACTTCATCACGGCTCATGCCAAAGCGAATCATATCGATACCTTGATAGGGTCTGAGGATAAACTGCATAATGACCTCCCAATATAGCCTATTAACGATAATACTCAAAGAGTATGCTATTATTATAAAGCCAATAACCAAAAATCAAAATTTTAACGATAATTTTCCGAAATCTGCGCTCCATCGAGCGTAATGCTCTATGATTATAGTGTTGGGCAAATTCAAGTTTGAAATGTACCAAGACCGATTAATCGAAAAATATCTCAGATGGGGTGCGATAGTCAAGGGATTTTCAGGGTCGATGGTTGAAGCCTTCGCTCAATCTACCTTAGCTTGTTTAACGATTTTGTCGCCCCTTTCGGGAAAACTATGGGATGAGTACTTAATGTACTCTTTAAGTTCTCGCCGTCAAGAATGCGTTCTTTTGGGCTAATCTTTTGGTAGCTGATTTAGGAGCATTCCATTTTGGGATAAGCATTACCTAAAGTAACGGCGGTGCAAGGGTTTCAGTCCCTCGTAAAACTGCTAAGGTACAAAATCGGGATTCTCCTGCTTATCTCGGTCTTTCTCTCTTAGTGGTGCAGGTCAGTTTACTTGATCAGCAACCTTATTGAAAGACCACGCAGTGGCACACTTCATTTTTGAATCGATGTCAACTAATAATGTTGTCTATTTGACAGGAGAAGCAATGTGATAGGGTTCAATTGGATGAGTGGGTCAAAAATACTACTAATTCTGCTTCTAGCATCTGGATGTCAGTCATCTACTACACTAAATCCACAGGCATCAGGAACTTGCGCTAATGAACCAGATCGAAGCCTAATTGATCAAACAGCACCCAAATTAAACGTTTCGTCGGGAGAAAGTATTACACAAACGGGCAAGATTAAATCTAACCAAGGTGTGACGTATCAGATTGAGGCTCAGACTGGACAGACATTAAATTTTAAAGTAACACCTTTGTCTAAGTTATGTATCTGGAAATTAAAATCTGATTTTTCTCCTCTAAAAACAAAAGAAATTCAGCAAGATGGTAAGTATTTTCTTCATATTGAAGCCTTAAAAGAAGATACTAATTTTAAGGCGATTATAGCCATCGATTCAGAAGTAGGAGTGATTCCTTCACCTTCTATTACAAAAGAAGACCCAAGAACAATTTCTCCTATTTCACGACCTTCTTCAACTCCATTCTCTCCTCCTCCTGTGCAACCTAGTATCAACAATAATACTAATGCCACAATTGTAGGACAACCAGGAAAGAAAAATATTCGTAGAGGTCCTGGTTTAGAATATGCACCAAGACATATTGCCTATCCAGGTGATCGCGTTGAAGTTATCAAATCTGTTAGAAATAGTGATAAATTCATTTGGTATCATATTTATTTTCCCCAATCAGGAGCAGATGGATGGATTGCAGGTAATTTACTTACTGTTGATGGTCAAACTACTTATCCAAGTCAACCGCAAATCCAACCTCCATCTCAACCTCCACCAAAAGCTTCGTCCAGAGGAACCAATGCTACAGTGAGCGGTACTCCAGGAACTAAAAATATGCGTTCTGGTGCTGGAACTGCTTATGGGGTGGTAGGAACTGTTCGTACAGGCGATCGCCTACAAATTTTGGGCAGTAGCTATGATAGAGGGGGTTATCAGTGGTATAAAGTCTATCATCCTCAGTCTGGTACGACAGGCTGGATTGCTGCTCAATTAATTAGCTCTGACTAGCTCTAGTGTAATTTTTCATCTACTACAACTAATATGAAATCTTTTATTTCAGCTTTTCGATATTTTATTATTCCTATAATTGTTGTAATGGGTGTATCGATTTATTTAGGGTTTAAACAGCCTGCTGAACTGCCAACTACTGCTACAATTTCTACCTCGCCGTCGGTTTCTTCTACTTCTCTAATTTCTCCTGCTTCTATCCCTAAAAATACTCTAACGCCTCCCTTACAGCGACCTTATCCTTTGGCAAATACATCCAAAGCTCTGCCAGTTCCTTCGCCCATGGTTACTGGTGCTGATGATATCTATTCACTATCTT
>NZ_JADBTR010000078.1:0-17627 GCF_020246065.1 Microcystis sp. M144S2 | reverse complement strand
TGTTGGATAAGGCTTTTAGACTTTTTTGACCTCAAAAAGTGCCGACCATTGGAGGGATCGGGGGTAAAATTCAGGTACTTTTTCCCTGAAAATTAGGTAACTGACTACCTCAAAATCGGTAAAACCCTACACCCCACACCCGTTCGGACCTCGGCGTGAGCTCGGTCGAACGCTGAGCTCACGGCCGAAGCCCACACCCTGCCCCCACCAACAAACTTTTTCAGCAGACCCTAGTTATGCCGTCAATGCAATGTTAGGTCGATTGTATTTGAAAAATAAGGCGTTTCAGTCCCTAGGTTTTGAAGAACAACAGTCGATAGTTTTGGACATAATTAAAGAATCATTCCGTTGCGATGTCAATATCGGCGAAATTCTCAGTAATGAGTGTTTTTATGATTTTGACGATGTGGAAGAACAGAGAACTATAGCAACGATATTTCAAATTTGTTACTACTGTGGTCAAGCATCAGCTAACGTACAAGACTATGGAGATGATTTTAGCAAAGCAGGAATTTGTTCCGCTTGTCTTGCTAAATATTTCCCGGATGGATATTAGAGATAATTTAATCTCAACCGAGGGATAATCAATATTCAACAATTGTTGAGGAAGGATATTATGAAAGAATCTATCATCTATCAGGAAATCAAAGAGGAAGGAAGACAAGAAGGAGCCGTCAACTTGCTTCTACGTCTATTAAATCGGCGTATAGGTGGCATTTCTGCCGAATTATCCGCCAATATCCAAAGTCTTTCTCTAGAAAATTTAGAAACCTTAGGAGAAGCTTTATTAGATTTTCAGTCAGTAGAGGACTTAGAACAATGGCTAGAAAATGAGCGTTTTTAACTAATTTACTGTCCAAATAAAACCGAACTATTGCCAGAGCCTTGGAACAAAATCCAAGTCATCAGCAGATTAGATACAAAAATCGCTAAGAGCATAGTGACTACCGCCGCGGTAGTAGCTTGGCCGACTCCTTTAGCACCGCCATCGGTCGTTAAACCCCAATTACAGCCGATAATCGCGATTAAAGCCCCAAAAACCACCCCTTTAATTGGTCCACTCAGCACGTCTCCCACGCGCAGAAAACCGCGAACCGAGTCGAGAAAAACTGAATTAGCAATTCCGTATAAACTTTGGCCGACCAGCAAACCGCTACCCAAACCGATCAGCAACGCCATAACACTCAAAGCGGGAACCATCAGACAACAGGCAATTAAACGAGGCAGCACCAGATATTCCACGGGATCGGTTTTGAGCATATAGAGTGCGTCGATCTGCTCTGTCACCTTCATGGTACCGATTTCCGCCGCAAAAGCCGATCCTACCCGACCGGCTACCACGATCGCCATCATAATCGGACAGAGTTCCCGACCGAGAGCCAGGGCCAAAATTCCCCCCACCATACTGCCAGCACCCAAAGCTTGGAACTCCCGGGCCACTTGGATAGTAAAGATCATCCCGATCACCGCAGCCGTGATCATGGCGATAATCAGCGAAGCAGGCCCGGCTGCCACCATTTGTTCTTGGGTGACGCGCCAATCGGGTTTGCGCGTGAATAGGAAGTAAAAAACCCTGCCGGTTAATAGTATCGCTAACCAACAGCGCCGAAACCAAGAGCTTAATTCCTTGCTAAAAATTGCCAATAAATCCTTCATGGCCCTCAAAATTGATCGGACTAGAGAAAAGTCTATCCTGTTTTGTCTTCTAACTCCCATTCCCTACCACGCTATGGATAGCGCAGAATTTTTATACTGAACTAAAATAGTGATTGCTGATTAGCTGGTAGTGAATAATTAGGGTTCTTCGGTTTGTCTTATGCAATCAACGGGGTTATAAGGAATGAAACCCTTATAGAGACAGATATTGCCGCAATTTTTGTCAATTGTTTGCGATCTGGAGCGAACTAATCAATTAAATCTCTTGCCAGATAAGGATTTAGTCGATTTATGCCCCCATATCGAACCATACCAAGTCCCGAAGAGCCATAATTAGAACTCTTGCCAATTAATTATATGTTACAGTATAGCGTTTCCTAAGCTAGTGAGGTACACCCATTTTTACTCCCTTTTGCCTCTTGCCCTTTGCCTAAAACCCATAACTTTTGTACCTCAGCAGACTGAAAAACGCTATATTTATTCTCCGTTTTGCATGAGTGCCTCTCCTCATAACTCACCGTTCGCTCATTTCTCGAACCGAAAAAAAGATTAAATAACACCGGCTCTTCCAGAGTAGTTATGATATTTTAGCAGAAAATAATCGACACAAGCCTTGCCAAGTAATGCTCACCAGAATTCAAAAAAGCAATTTTAATAAAAAAAGCTTTTTGCTTTGTTGGATTCTAGGCTATTTAAGAGTTTAGGCTTATTGAAACTACTAATTTGCCATAACCAGTCTAGAAGAGCCATAATACCTTTCGACAAAGGATTTCTCCGCTGGTGAGAGAGAGTCTATCTTTCTCTAAAAAAATGGAGAATAAGAATTAATCCTCCATCACTACTACCGAATTACCACCCGAATTCGCTTCTCTCGCATCCGTGCCTTAACCTGTCAGTGATTCCCCAAGATGTGTCAGGCAGTCAGCTCTCACCCTGGTACGATGGGAGAGTCAATTGATAAATATCCTCTAATTTCTTAAGCTATAATTAAAACTCAATAACTTTAACCATAGGCGAGGATTGTCTTTTTCTAGCCAACTTTGGGAGTTTTTTAACCATTGGGGAAACCAGGGACCAAAAAACAGATTTTTGACTCCATCAAGGCTAAAATCGAGATAGGAACCCAACCAACGTATTAAATCCTGACTGCCGGCCATTTCTGCTATCCACAACAGTAAAGCGGGGTTTTTTCTGGCCGCTTTAATTGCTAAACGGCTAAAGGTCAACCAATCGGTTTTATCCTTGATAAAAGTTTCAGAAACCTGCGGCGTTTCGTCGGCCAATAAACCGAAAAATGTGTTTAACATGGCGTTGATTCTTTGGGGGGGTAAGGTTTTTCCCGTGGGAACCATCATTCCTTTAGAAAATAACCAAGTTACCGCCACGTTACTTTGATAAGCCCGCACATTTTCTAGGTCTTTAGCTGTTAGTAAATCGTGTTTCAAGGCCGTATCCAAAAGATCGGTTAAGCGCTCTAAATTACGCACCAAAGAACCGAATCCAGTAAAGATTAACGGTGATTGCAGGGAGGCGGCATCACCGATGGCTAAAATGCGATCAAAGGAGACAATTCGATCTTTTTTTCCTGTGCTAAAATGCCCTGGTATATAACCAAATGTGGGTTTTTTCCAAGTTAATTTTTCTGGGTCACACTGTCGATATTCGGGCAGAATAGTAAAGAAATCTTCGTACATTTCCAACAGAGACCCGGGGTTATCGGGATGGACTTGATGATAGTGAAATAGATAGAAGGTTAATTCTTTTCCTTCCCCCGGAAATAATTCCCAAATTAATTGTCTGCCTTTAGAAATATCGCCATGGGAATTTAAAACATCGCCATAGTGAGAATCCCACACCACCGACTCGAATCCTTCTACTACTGCCCCCACCGTCGGACAGACGCTATCAAAGGCGCGCACTCCGTTTAATTGCCAAGCGATGGGGGAGGCGGAACCCATAGCATCAATCAATAAACGGCCTTTTATCTGTTGAATTTCTCCACCATGATTAAGGGTGACAGTAACACTATTAGCAGTAATATCAGCCTTAATAAATTCGGTTTGATCGAGAATTTTACCGCCATGATCCTGTATTTTTTTACCGCAGGATTGCAGCAATTTATCGGAATTAATGGCGATATTTAAAACCGTGGGAGTATGGAGAATTTCGGCTTTCAGATGGGGGGGATTATTGCCATCAAAAAACTTATTAAAGCCATCGATGTATTCTTGGAAGATTAATTCCTCGAATTCTTCGGCAGTAAATAGGCCTAAATTAATTAAACTTTGAAACTCCGATCGAGAGATATTCCATTCCCGATTCATTCGTCCGAAAGGTAGTCTTTCTACTAAGAGGACTCGATAACCTAATTTGGCCATCTGTGCGGCGTGAATTGCCCCCAAGGCACCACCAATATAAATTAAGTCGTAGGCGATGGGATGCTCATTTTCCTCACTGCTAGAGAAAATTACCGGCCGCGGTTGTTGGGGATTTTTGGCACTGTCGCGCCAACGTTTTTCCCACCAGTACAAACGTTCTAAATCTGTCTCCCCTTGGGGCATTTTGCGGAAGTAGTGAACCGTTAGGGGATAGTCCGCTTCTAAATCTGTAAAAATTGAGTGATTTTTTTGATCGATGTTTGGTATCGTGCTATACTGCGGCGGAAAACGCTTTTGTAAAGCTCGATCGAGCTGCCGAGTCAGGGATATTTCTTGATCATGCGATCGCTCACCCCAGCGGAAAACTTTTAAATAAGTAGTCCGTTGCAGCGTCCAGACAAAAATCGATAATTCGATCGCCTCCGATAAGCGCAATCTCACCCCGTTAGGTGTATTTGTCTTGACACCATTTGCGGGTTGCCAATCGGATTGTAACCACTGACAAACGGCGATCGAGTCAGGAGTCGGAATTTCTCTGTAAAGTATTTCTTTCATCTTGATTTAGTTGTTAAACCCAAAAATCGTCTGATTACGCTAGACTACACAAAAAGTTTTCTGAAAAAAGTTTTAAAAACTTTACACACCTAGATTAATACACAGCCAGCCCCATCTGATTATGAATTATCCCATCCCGACTACCCCCGAAGAAATTGCCGCCCTCCGACAGCGCCCCGTCGATGAGGAGATGATTGCTGCCGTGATTGCGGGAATTATTAGAATGGCCCGCGCTCAGGGTCAATCTCTCGATGATCTGACTGAAGAAATTCTCGCAGAAGACCAGGTTTTAGATCAAGTGCAACGACGTTGGTTAAGTCAGCTTTTGACTAATGCTTGGCAAAATTTAGCTGGATGGGTGTAGTTGAGCGATGGAATGGCTAACAATCACTCTCGCTAGTGTTTTGACCCTGTTAACTCCCGCAGGGGCAATTATTGATACGGTTTTAGCCCATACCCTTCGCTCTCAAGTCCAAAAAGTGGAACAATTAGCCGTCAGGGTCGATAATACTCCCAATTATCAGGTTCTGCAAGGCAAAATCGATCGAGTTCGCATTTCTGCACGGGGAATTTATCCCCTTGCTGGTGTTCGCATTGAGAAGATCGAGCTAGAAACTGAGCCAATTAGCCTCGATTTGCGGCGATTACAGCAAAAAAACAGCAGTTTAGCCGCCGCACTGCGCCGACCGGCTGCGGGAGCATTGCATCTTGTCCTCACGGAAACTAATCTTAATCAAGCTTTACAATCGGCAGCGGTCAAAGAACAAATTCAGACCCTGATTAATAATCTGATTCCCTCTAGGGAAGAATTTGGTAGCACAAAATATCAACTTAGTCAAGCAAATTTTAACTTTCTTAATAATAATCGAGTCGCTCTCAGCCTGCAGCTAGAGACCCAAAGGCCGGACGAACCAGCAGCCAGCCTCGATCTGAACTTAGAAGTGGGATTTAAGCTAGTGCAGGGGCGAAAAATCGAGCTTATTGACCCCACAGCCACTCTTAATGGTCGTCGCATCTCCTCGCGCCTTCTCAAGGGGTTTGCTGAGGGCATATCCACCCAGTTAGATTTAAAAAACTTCGAGAAACAAGGAATTATCGCCCGCCTTCTCCAATTGCAGATCGACGATGATAAGCTGAGTATAGCCGCCTTTGGCAGAATTGAACCTCGATCGGGGAACCCCAATTAAATTTAACGGTCGGAAAAGAGGAGATATTTCAGTTATCAGTAATCAGTGAAAAGAAAACTGCTATTTAATACTGCTCACTTAAAACTGATAACTGCTCACTTAAAACTTAAAACTGATAACTGATAACTGATAACTGATAACTGAATTATGCCTAGTTCTCGCTCTAGTGATAAAATCTCTTTGCCTTGGATAATTGGTATCGGCCTCGCTTTATTTGCTGCTGGTGGGGCCACTGCTTGGTTTGCCGTCCATCACCTATCTTCCTCCCAGAAAACTAGCGAAAACCCGATTGAATCTCCCAGTCCGGCACCGATAAGTCAATCACCAATTGTTGAACCGGTTTCTCCGGGTCCAGTGAAGACAAGTCCGACAGCAACTCCTACAGCTATTCCTGTTAAGGAAACTCGACAGGTTTATTGGTTAAAAGTGACCGATACGGGTAATCAATTAGTCAGCCAAGAAATTACCGTTCAAAAAGCGGATAGCCGCGACCGAGAGTTAACAGCAGTATTGAAGATTCTATTAGCTGGTCCAAGCAATCCTCAGGATATGACTACTATTCCCCCGGGGACTAAATTACTTGATTTAAAAGTAGATAAAACGGGAATTAAGATTAATCTCTCGCGCGAGTTTGGCAATGATGATGGTCCTGATATGTTAATCGGTCGTTTGGCACAAATCATCTATACTACTACTACCGAGGATCCCAATGCCAAAGTCTGGATTCAAGTGGAAGGAAACCCCCTAGAATTATTAGGAGAAGGCCACGGTCTTGAAGTTGCCCAACCGATGACTCGTAAGTTTTTTGAGGAGAATTATCAATTGTAAGTTTTCCGCGCATTTAAATTGTTTGTTGCGATAGCGAATTGAGATTAACTAGGGGGATTAGTGGGGGGATAGGGAAAAAAAATCGGATAGGGAATTTTAATTCCTTCTTGCTGATAGCGTCGGTGTAGGAGTTTTATAAATTCGTGTTTAATGGTGAGATGTTGAAAAAATTCTTCTTCTATCACCTTGAGATAAACCGTCAGCACAATGCTATAGTAATCGAATTTATGATAACGAATAAAGGGTTGATAGTCACCGAGTTGAGGTTGCAATAACTGGGCGATTTCTTGCATAACTTCTAGGGTAACTTTTTCGACTTTTTCTAAGTCACTATCGTAACTAATGCCCACTTCCACGGGAACCAGGAGGGAGTGATCTGGTAAACTATAGTTACGGAAACTAGAAGAAATGATCTGAGCATTGGGAATTACCAAAAGATTATTGGTAATTTCTTCGATGACTGTGCATCTTAAATCCACATCTCGCACATAACCAGCTTCTCCCGTTCTCAGTTCAATATAATCTCCCGGTCTAACTTTTTTGGAAGTGATAATATTAATCCCTGACATTAAATTAGCTAGGGTATTTTGGAGAGCTAAACCGAGGGAAACACCCCCAATACCCAAGGCAGTAAGCATGGGAGTGATCGAAATACCAATCGAGCTTAAAATAAGTAAAAAACCGCAGCTAAAAATCAGAACTTTGGCGAGAAATTCAAAGAGGGAAGTTAGGGAAGAAATACCATCATCTCCCGTGGTATAAACTCGTAATATTTCCACGGATAATTGAGCAACAACCCAAGTAGCCGAAGCTAAAAAAGTCACTAGCAGAAATTTTTTGCTCAGGAGAATGAGAGAGGGAAAGAGGGGAAGATTGGGAAGGGAGAGGGCAATATTTAAACCCAAAAGTCCGAACCAAAGTATGCTTAATCCACGAAGGGAACGTAAAACCCCTTCCGAGAAACGCAGGTTTTTTTCTCTGGCAATCGATAAAAGTTGACTGACAACGCGCTGTTCTACGAGCCATCCCAACAGCAGGAAACTGAGGAGGATGGTGATAGGTAGGATAATATAGGGCCAATCTTCCAGTCTGGTTAATAGGTTCATTGCTAGAGGGTTAGAAAAAGATGCACTTTTGTCTTATATTATTCTCCATTTGCCTATCTCTAGCAGCGGCGGTGGAATTTTCGGGCAAAAAGTTGCAAAATGTAAAGAGGAACTCATCTTTTCTTCGGCGGCCTTCGTGAATAGTCAGTTAGTTAAACCAAAATTCGGGCTTTATCGATTCTCAATGGTTATAATCGTGGTTTTGTTCCTGATTAGCACCTTTTTAATCGCTTTTCATCTGGCTAAGATGTCGGATCCCTACATTAAAGAGGTGTTATCCCGACAAGGTAATGTCAGTCGCGGTTACGAAATCTTTCAAATTAACTGTGCTGCTTGTCACGGCCAGTTTGCTGATGGCATCGTCGGACCTAGTTTAGAGGATGTTTGCCATCGCAAATCGAGAATTAGTCTGATTGAACAGGTAATTAGCGGGAAAACCCCGCCCATGCCCAAATTTCAGCCCGATCCTCAAGCTATGGCCGATTTATTGGTTTATTTAGAAAATCTTTCAAAAAAATGACTCTTGGCTGACATTGATGGTAAGCTAGGACGCGTTGAAACTGGGTGGGGAAGTGGGGGAATGGGGGAATGGGGAATTTCAACTAAAACCCTAACACCCCAAAACCCTAACACCCTAAAACCCCCCGCAAAGCGCACGCAGTGACCACCCCAAAACCCAACCCCTTACCGATGGATAAATTTTACTTATATAGAAAAATTTTGCTTATATTTGGGTACGCTAGTAGAGACACTTAACGATAAATACTTATGTCTTGGCATTCCCAAGTTGAACCGGCAATTATCCAAGGGGATTTCTGGCAAGTTAGCCAGTTTTACGAAGAACTGATAGAAAGAGAACCCCTAGAAATTAGTCATTATTGGTATTTAGGATTAGCCTATCTTTTGGAAGCTAGGGAAGAAGAAGCACAAACCACATGGTTATTCGTCCTCAGTCAAGGGGATGAACAGGAGGTGATGCTGTGGACAGCAGATTTAGTCAATATTTTGGATGGGGAAGCGCGAAGACAGTTAGAGTTAGGCAATTTAGAAACCAGTTGGTTAATTCGAGGACATATTCGTGAGATTAGTCCCGATAATATTGATAATTTACTGCGGTTTATTTTATTAGCAATTAATTTGAATTATTTCGAGAAAGAGCAGTTAAAAGCTTGGTTATTTGTTGATGTGTTAAAAACAAATAATTTCCAGAGTCTAGAGTCAAGTTTATTAGAGGAAGTTTTAGAAAAGTTTCTCGATTATCAGATACCAGAAACTGCCCCTTACTTAGAGGCAATATTTCAATCTAATTGTCAGCGACAAACTTTTATCAAAGTAGTAGAAGCTAAAGTAAATTCTCTAGCCATAAATAATAGACCATTGGCTATTGATATTATTAATACTTGTTTGGCAGTGGAACCAGAGCAAATTTATCTGTTAGCTGAACTTTATCAATGTTATTTTGATAATCGAGATTTTCCCACAGCTATCCAAGTAGCTAGTCAATTAAAAACAAGTTGTCAAGGGTTGCCTTCTCAAGCTGTCGCTGATTTTATTGCTCTTTATGTCAAATTATTTAGTGGTGATTGGGTCGATATTAAGGCAGATATTGAAGAATATGCAGAATCTTTGCAAAAAAGTATCGCTAATCGAGAATGTCCAAGATTATTGGATAAACCATCCCTAACAATTTTATCCCCTCTAACTTACCTAGAAGATAACCCAAGAAAAAACCGTTATATTAGTAATTGTATTGGTCAACTTTTTCAGGAGTATGTTTGCAATAATTCTAACTGTAATTATCAGCAAAAATCAACTATTAAAGATACTAATAAAGTTCTGAGAATTGGCTATATTGCCCATACTTTATATAATCATTCTATTGGATTAATTTCTAGGTGGTTGATGAAGTATCATGACTATAATGAGTTTCACATCTCGTTATACCTAGTATCTCAAAAAGAAGACATTATCACTGAAAATAGTTTTAGAAATCAGGTAAATGCTTGCTATAACTTACCGATTTATCCTCAACTAATTGCTGAAAAAATTAGTCAAGATAACATTGATATTTTGGTAGATTTAGACAGCATCACTAATAACGCAACTTGTCAAGTCATGGCACTAAAACCCGCACCAATACAAGTGACTTGGTTAGGTTTTGATGCGTCAGGAATTCCTGCAATTGATTACTATCTCGCTGATAATTACGTTTTACCAGCAGATGCACAGGAATACTATCGAGAAAAAATTTGGCGCTTACCTAATTCCTATATTTGTGTGGATGGTGTCGAGGTTGTTTACCCCTCTCTGCGAAGGGATGATTTAGGGATTCCAGAGGATGCAATTAATTACTTAACCGTACAAACGGGGGTTAAACGCAACCCTGAAACTATTCGACTTCAGCTACAAATTTTAAAGGCCGTTCCTAATAGTTATTTGAGTATTCAAGGGTTAAGTGATGCTAAATCAGTGGAAAAATTATTTTTCAAAGTTGCCGAGGAAGAAGGAATTAATTATGAGAGATTAAAAATCTTACCCCTCTATCCCACAGGAATTTATCGAGCAAATTTAAGGATAGCTGATGTGGTTTTAGATACCTATCCTTTTACGGGAGGAATGACGACTTTAGATGTGCTGTGGATGGGAATTCCTTTGGTGACAAAAGTTGGTCAACAATGGTCATCGAGAAATAGTTATACTTTAATGGTTAATGCGGGAATTAGTGAGGGTATTGCTTGGAGTGATGAGGAGTATATCGATTGGGGAATTAAGTTAGGTCAGGATGAACAGTTGAGACGCAAAGTTATCGCTAAATTAGATGAATCTAGAAAAACTTCACCGATTTGGAATGCACATCAGTTTACTAAAAATGTGGAAAATGCCTATCGTCAAATGTGGCAAATCTATTGTGAAAGTTAATTAGGGAGAATTAAATCATGTCTTGGCAAAATGAAGTTAAAACCGCTTTAGAAAACAATCAATACGATATTGTTAGTCAGTTTTACGAAGAACTGATAGAAAGAGAACCCCTAGAAATTAGTTATTATTGGTATTTAGGATTATCCTATCTTTTGCAGGCAAAAGAAGAAGAAGCACAAGCTACTTGGTTATTGGTTTTCACTCAAGGAGATGAACAGGAAACTGATTCATGGATGCTAGAATTAAGCAATATTTTAGCTGCCGAAGCTGACCGACAATTAGAGTTAGAAAATCTAGAAACCAGTTGGTTAATTCGTAAACATCTACAGGAAATTAATCCCAGTTATCTCGATAATTTACTGCATTTAACTCTCGTTGAAATTAAATTAAATAGATTTCATCCTCAACAACTGCAAGAATGGCAAATACTAGAATTAATTACCCAGGGTTCAGTTAACTCTCAATTATTGGAACGGGTAGTAATTGCCGTCATATCTTACCCTCATGAATATACCATAGAATTAGTTCGGTTAAGTTTACCCTATCTTGACAATTCTCCAGAATTACTTAATCACGTCATAACTGTTGCTGGACGCTTTGCTTTTGAGAAATATCAACCTATTTATTCCGTTGACTTAGCGGAAGCTTTTCTTACCCTTTATCCCGAAAATTTGTACTTAGAAGTTAATTTATTTTGGTTTTATATCTCTTCATGTGACTATGAAAAAGCAATAAATTTAGCCAATAAGTTAAAAGCGAAAAGTCAGACAATTGATTTAAAAATGTTTAGTCAATCTCTCCTATTTAATGGTTATTTGCGAGCCTCACAATGGAATAACATTCCTAGTATTTGTCAAGAGTATAAACACTTAATTCAAGAATTTCTAGAAAAAAAGCCCCAAGACATACATCCCTTAGTTAGAGAAGGTTTACTAACAGTCATGAACCCGATTTCTTACTATGAAGATAACCCGAAAGAGAATCGACCACTTTTAAGTCAGATTGGCAGTTTTTTTCAAGAAACCTACAAAGAAATGCTGGGTTTTAAAGAGGAAGGTTTTGACAAACCCAGAGAAGATAATCCCAATAAAAAACTGAAAATTGGTTACATTGCCCAAACATTAAAACGTCATCCCGTCGGTTTATTGAGTCGTTGGACTATTAATTATCACAATCGTGAGCAGTTTGATATTCACCTTTATATGGTGAATCAACCTGTGGATGAAATAACTCAACAATGGTTTTCTAATCCCGCAGATAAAATCTATCATGCTACTGCTGATTCCCTAGCAACCTATCGCAAAATTAAAGAAGATAAAATCGATATTCTTGTGGACTTGGATAGTGGTACTGGGGCAATCGTTGTCCAAGTTATTGCCTTAAAACCTGCTCCTATTCAAGTTAACTGGTTAGGTTTTGATGGTTCCGGTTTACCCGCAGTAGATTATCTTTTAGCGGATACTTATGTATTGCCAGAAAATGCCCAAGAATATTATCAAGAAAAAATCTGGCGTTTACCTGATGCTTTTGTCGCTGTGGATGGTTTTGAAATAGCCGTTCCTACCCTGCGAAGAGAGGATTTAGATATTAATAACGATGCGGTTATTTACCTAAGTTCTCAAACTGCAATTAAGCGTAATCCTGCGATGATTCGCTTACAAATGCAAATCATTAAATCTGTACCTAATAGTTATTTCCTGATTCAAGGAGTTGCTGATGATAATTCCCTCTGGGATTTATTCTGTCAAATTGCCGCAGAAGTTGGGGTAGAAACTAATCGAATTAAGATGCTTCCTCTCTATCAGACGGAAACCTACAGGGCAAATTTAGCCATCGCTGATGTGGTTTTGGACACCTATCCCTTTAATGGTGGTACAACCACCTTAGAAACCCTCTGGATGGGAATTCCTCTCGTGGTTAAAGTGGGGCAACAATGGTCATCGCGCAACGGTTATACTTTAATGATGAATGCGGGAATAACTGAGGGTATATCTTGGAGTGATGAAGAATATGTGCAGTGGGGAATTAAGTTAGGATTGGATAAAAATTTAAGAGAAGAAGTCCGTTGGAAACTCCGAAAGTCTCGTCATACATCTCCCCTCTGGAATGCCAAACAATTTACCAGAGATTTAGAAACTGCTTATCAACAAATGTGGAATATTTATTGTCAATCTTAGCGGATAAAAACTATGCAATGGCATCAAGACATACAAACCCATTTAAATGACAAGAATTATCAAAGAGTAGTGCAGTTTTATGAACAATTAATTGAAACCAATTCTCTGGTGATTGAGGATTATTTTTATCTAGGATTAGCCTATCTTTTACAAGATAGAGAAGAAGACGCACAAGCTAGTTGGTTACTGGTGTTGAGTCAAGCAGCCGAATCAGAATTATCGGGGTGGATAGAAACTTTAACTCAAATCTTAGATGCAGAGGCAACCAGACAAGAAAATTCCCAAAGATTAGAGACAAGTTATCTAATTCGATTGCAGCTACAAAATCTTGGTCCTAGTTTTTTAAATAATCTCCTGCATCTGATGGAATTAGAAATACAATTCCAAATTTTTGCGATGGAAAAGTGCCATGATTGGTGTGTATTTGAACTGTTAGAAAATACAGCTACAGCAGCAATTAATCTTGATTTACTGCTGCGAGTGACGGAAAAGGTTTTAATCTACCCCTGTACTGATACCATCCACTTTTTAGAATTAGCAGCCTTACATATCAATAATCCAGAAATAATTGCAGCCAAAGTTATCTCAGCAATTGTCAATTATGGTTATCAACAAAAACAAAGTGTATTTGCCATTAATTTAGTAGAACTTTGTTTGCGCTTTCTACCAGAGGATTTATACCTACAAAATAGTTTATTTAATCTTTATAAAACCACCACTGTTGACTATAAAAAAGCTCTAGAAATTGCCGATAATTTTTATAAAAGTTGCGAGACAACTACTGAAAAGCTCTTGGGAATTTCTCTAGTAATTGGTATTTTACAAGCTAAGGGAGACTGGGGAAATTTACCTAAATTTATCGATGAATTAATACAACTAATCCAACGACAAATTAATGCCAAACAATTTAATGCGCTTCCTTTTATTATCGACTCCATTTTAGGAGTTACTAGCTGTCTTCCCTACTATCAAGATAATCCCAAAATTAATCGCTATTTACAAAGTAAACTAGCGGAAATTTTTCAAACAGATGTAAGAACCCGCTATAACTATATTGCTCCTGTTTCTTCTCCAAAATCTCCAGCAAGAAAAATAAAAATTGGTTATATTGCCCATACTCTCCGTCGTCATTCTGTGGGTTGGTTAAGTCGCTGGTTATTTCACTATCATAATCGAGATAAATTTGAAATTTACACCTATTTTGTCAACCAAGCAGCAGACGAAATTACTGAAAAATGGTTTAAAAATAACTCAGATTATAGCTATAACTTGCCAGCAAAAATTGAACAAATAACTGCCCAAATTCGTCAAGACAAATTAGATATTTTAGTGGATCTTGATAGCTTAACTAATAATACAACTTATCTAGTAATGGCCTTAAAACCCGCACCGATACAAGTAACTTGGTTAGGATTAGATGCCTCTGGAATCCCTGCTATTGATTATTTTATCGCCGATAACTACGTTTTACCCGAAAATGCTGAAGAAATTTATTCAGAAAAAATTATCCGACTTCCTAACTCTTATTTATCCGTGGATGGTTTTGAAGTGGGTGTTCCCACCAGGAGAAGAACTGATTTAAATATTCCCGATGATGCTATTATTTATCTGACCGTGCAATCGGGATTAAAACGCACCTTAAACACGATTTTTCTCCAATTGCAGATTCTTCAACAGGTTCCTAATAGCTATCTTTTAATCAAAGGTTTTGCCGACAAAGAAACCATTCGAGAATTATTTCTCAAAAGTGCCGACGAATTGGGAATTAGTCAAGATAGATTAAGATTTTTGCCCAATGATTTCAATGAGGAAACCCATCGCGCTAATCTAGGAATTGCTGATATAGTTATCGATACCTATCCCTATAATGGTGCTACCACAACCCTAGAAACCCTCTGGATGGGAATTCCTTTAGTCACTAGGGTTGGTGAACAATTTGCAGCCCGCAATAGCTATACTTTTATGAAAAATGCCGGCATTAGTCAGGGTATAGCTTGGAGTGATGAGGAATATGTGCAGTGGGGAATTAAGTTAGGATTAGATCAAAATTTAAGGGAAGAAACTCGTTATCAATTACGTCAATCTCGTCATACATCTCCCCTCTGGAATGCCAAACAATTTACCAGAGATTTAGAAACTGCTTATCAACAAATGTGAAATATTTACAGCCTTTCTCATCAAGATGAAGTCTAACCTAATTTGCCATCTCCCCACACCCCACACCCCACACCCCACACACCCCACACCCCACACCCCGCTCCCCTGGTATTATGACCACAGATATCATAATAGCTAAAGAAACTGCACGATTAGATACCAAAGTCCCTCACAGATAGAAGATAATCAATATTTATCAGTATTGGAAGCCTTCAGCATGGTTCATTTAACGCCCAATCCTAGCTATAGTCTAAGTCTCAAGATAGAAATCCCCAATCAAGCGGGAACCTTCGCTTCTGTCCTCAATGCGATCGCCGATGTGGGGGGGAATTTAGGGCAAATTTCTCTGATCGAACGCAATTTAAAGATTAGCACCCGCGAGATTATGGTTGATGCGGCTAGTACCGACCAAGCGGAACAGATTATCGCCGCGGTTAAAGCTCTACCGGATGTTAAACTCCTGAAAGTTTCCGATCGCACCTTCGATCTCCATCGTCGGGGTAAAATCTCCATTGAGAGTCGTATTCCCCTCACCTCCCAAGATGACCTGGCCATGGCCTACACCCCCGGAGTTGGTCGCATCTGCACCGCTATCGCTCACCAACCCGAACTGGTGTACTCATTGACCATCAAGGGCAACACCGTCGCTGTAGTGACCGATGGTAGCGCGGTATTAGGATTAGGAAATCTCGGGCCAGAAGCTGCCCTGCCGGTAATGGAAGGGAAAGCGATGTTATTCAAGGAATTCGCTGGAATTGATGCTTTTCCCATCTGTTTAGCCACCCAGGACCCCGAAGAAATTATCGCAACCGTTAAAAGAATCGCTCCGGTTTTTGGGGGTATTAACCTAGAGGATATCGGCGCTCCCCGCTGTTTTGAAATCGAGAAACGTCTGCGAGCGGAATTAAATATTCCCGTTTTCCACGATGATCAACACGGTACAGCGATCGTTTCCCTGGCTGCCCTGATTAATGCCCTCAAATTTGTCAAAAAATCGCTTGATACAGTCAAAATCGTCATTAATGGTGCAGGTGCGGCCGGAATCGCCATCGCTACTCTCTTTAAAACCGCAGGAGCCACAGATATAATCCTCTGTGATTCCCTTGGTATCCTCTCCCAAAACCGGGACGATTTAACCCCAGAAAAACAAGCTTGGGCCGTGGCCGCCAGTGGTAAGCTAGGGGATGCTCTTAAAGGCGCTGATGTCTTCTTGGGGGTGAGCGCACCGGGGGTATTGACTCCCGAAATGGTTAAGGGAATGGCCAAAAATGCGATCGTCTTTGCCATGGCTAATCCGATTCCCGAAATTCAACCGGAATTAATCAATGATTTGGTGGCCGTGGTGGCTACCGGACGTAGCGATTATCCCAATCAGATTAACAATGTTCTCGCTTTCCCCGGATTATTTCGCGGGGCCCTGGACTGTCGCGCTAGGGCAATCACCGATAATATGTATCTGGAAGCGGCCAAAGCGATCGCTTCTTTGATCACTCCTGCTAATCTCGATCGAGAGAATATTATTCCCTCGGTTTTTGATGGTCGTGTAGTTACGGCTGTGGCCGCCGCCGTTCAACAGGCTGCTCGTCAAGATGGAGTGGCCGGGGAATAATGTAATTATGGTGCAGGAGGGTAAGTAAACCGTGAAACCGATCGATGATATTCCCGAAGCTTTGCGGGACAGCCAGTACAAAAAAACTACTAATCCCCATGGTCTCATAACGATCGCAAGCGGTTTACTTGCTCTGGTGGGAACTGGCATAATTGCCCTAGCAGTCTTGAATCGTCCCCCTGCTTCCGTAAAAAAACCGGTTATTAACCCCTCCCCCCCCATTAAAGCCACTCCTAGCACCATTGAGAACATTCTAGGTCATTTACCCTATCAAGAGGCCCCAGAGACGGAATTAGCCCCTATTACTGGGGATGGTGCTATGCGTTTAAGGAAACCGGCAGCCAAGGCTTTTATCCAGATGCAGAGTGACGCGAGAAGGTCGGGGGTGATTTTAATGCCGATTTCCGCATTTCGATCGAAAGCAACCCAAGAAAAGCTCTTTTTTGAAGTTAAAAAACAACGCAATCAGCAAACCCGCAAACGAGCAGAAGTGAGCGCACCTCCAGGTTACAGCGAACATCATACCGGTTATGCGATCGATATTGGCGATGGTAGCGCTCCCGCAACGAATTTAAGTACCAGTTTTGCCAATACTGCCGCTTTTCGTTGGTTGCAAAATAACGCTGCCCAGTATAGTTTCGAGTTATCTTTCCCCGAAAATAATCCCCAGGGTATTAATTATGAACCCTGGCACTGGCGTTTTGTCGGGGATAGTCACAGTTTAGAAACTTTTTATAAAGCCCAACAATTGGGAAAACAAAAATAAACGTAGTGGACTGTTTCAGCTAAAATAGGGCAATAGATTTCGGCTTAAAGTCTTAGATTATAAAATTTATAGCATTTTTCTAACACACCAAATTAGCTGAAACAGTCCACTAGCTAAAAAATTGTCATCGTATTCAAATTACTGTTTACATAAGACCTCTTGCATAAATCCGAAAACAAACGATAGAAACAATAATGGGAGGGACTTTCAGTTAATTATTTATTAGTAGTTGATAATCTTCAAAAATGTTGCTGTACAAGGATCGACTTAAGACTTTTGCAAGAGGTCT
>NZ_JADBTR010000077.1:0-21951 GCF_020246065.1 Microcystis sp. M144S2 | reverse complement strand
GAAGACCCTGTTGAAGACCCTGTTGAAGACCCTGTTGAAGACCCTGTTGAAGACCCTGTTGAAGACCCTGTTGAAGACCCTGTTGAAGACCCTGTTGAAGACCCTGTTGAAGACCCTGTTGAAGACCCTGTTGACGGCCAGCATCTAGTTCTTCCTGAAGACGGGAAGTGTATAAAGGTGATAATCTCATAATTAACTCTCTGTCCTCCTGTTCAAGCTCTTGATCGTTAGTTAAAGAGGTTCTCAAGTTTAATAATAATTCTAGAGCATTTACCCGAAAAGGATGATCCTCTGGTAACGATTCTAGCTCATCGATCGCCCTTGCTTGTACTTTTCCCCGGCCTAAAATTCTTAACCAGAGAGTTGCTTCTGTTGGGGGTAATTGATGGATAACGGTGATTGCCGTGCGTAAAGAGGGAGCTAAAAAATAGATACCCTCCCCCCAATTCTCCTCATCTAATTTAGCTCCGAATCCTCCTAACAGTTGCGCGGAAGCGGTGGGAGTCAAAATCCAGAGACGGGGGATTTCCCCATCGTTAACATTCGTTTTCTGACGATTTGCTTGACGATTAATTTCCCCTTCCACTTGCAACAATTTTAACAGACAAGTTCTAATTTCTGTAGGGGTGACAGGATTGCGAAAGGGTTCAAATAAACAGGGATTAATCGCCATTTTTCCCAGTAATCCCAGCAGCTCTCTAGGATTATTATCGAGAATCTGGGGTGAAAACCAGACATCGATTTCTCGTACTTCTCCGCGTACAACCCGTGCCGATTTTACCTCTCCCAGAGAAGATAATAATTCTTCGAGATAATCTTTGGCAAACTGGTCATGAATAAATCTAGTCATAGGTTTATCTAAGATGATTTAATAACTTATCTCGCAATTGCTTAATCTGATCGCGATATTTAGCTGCTGACTCGAATTCTAGATTTTTCGCCGCTTCTTTCATTTGCGCTTCTAGTTGTTGAATTAATTCGGGAATTTGTTCTAAAGAAAGTTCTTCTATATTCTCACAAACCTGCTCTAATTGTTGAGAATTTAGGCGACGGGAAATATCCAGAAAAGCCAAAATTGAATTACTCGACCTTTTAACAATCGGTTGCGGAATAATCCCATGTTTTTGGTTATATTCCTCTTGAATAGCTCGCCGTCTCTTGGTTTCTTCGATCGCATTAATCATACTATCAGTGAGATTATCTCCGTAAAGAATTGCCTGACCGCGAATATGACGAGCAGCCCGGCCGATAGTTTGAATTAAAGAGCGGGTAGCCCTTAAAAATCCTTCCTTATCTGCGTCTAAAATCGCCACTAAAGACACTTCCGGCAGGTCTAACCCCTCGCGAAGCAAATTCACCCCGATCAGCACGTCAAAGACCCCTTCTCGCAGGTCTTGAATAATTTCAATCCGTTGAATTGATTGAATTTCTGAATGTAGATATCTAACTTTAATTCCCCTTTCTTGTAAGTATTCGGTTAAATCTTCCGCCATGCGTTTAGTTAAAGTGGTAATCAAAACCCGTTCATTTAACCGCACTCGCTCCTTAATTTCCCCTAATAAATCATCCACTTGTCCCTCGGTTGGTCGCACAAAAATCTCCGGGTCTAAAACTCCCGTCGGTCGGATAATTTGTTCGACAATGCGATTTTCTGACTGGGCTAATTCCCAATCTCCCGGAGTGGCCGAAACAAAAATACACTGATTAACTTTATGCCAAAATTCTTCCGACTTCAAAGGACGATTATCCGCAGCACTGGGTAAACGAAACCCGTGATCGATCAAAACTTTTTTTCGTGATTGATCGCCATTATACATCCCGCGAATTTGCGGCACACTAACATGAGATTCATCCACAACTAATAACCAATCTTGGGGAAAATAATCCACCAAACATTCCGGCGGTTCCCCCGCTAATCTACCCGCTAAATGCCGCGAATAATTTTCTACGCCATTACAATAACCCACTTCCTGCAACATTTCTAAATCATAACGAGTCCGCTGATCCAAACGTTGCGCTTCCAGTAATTTGCCCGCTTTTTCTAACTCCAATAAACGGTTATCTAACTCGGTTTTAATATCCCGACAAGCCACCTCTAAACGCTCCTCCGGGGTAACAAAGTGACGGGCCGGATAAATACTAATTCGCTCTAATTTTTGCAAAACTTCCCCCGTCAGGGGATCGAGATAACGAATACTTTCAATCTCATCGCCAAAAAAATCAATTTTAATCACCCGATCCTCGTAAGCGGGGACAATTTCCAAAATATCGCCCTTGAGACGAAAACGACCGCGAGTTAACTCCAAATCATTGCGATTGTACTGCACTGACACCAAGGCCCGTAATAATTGCCTTTGGTCGAACTCTTGACCAACTGTTAAGGAAATCGCCGCTTTCAGGTATTCCGCCGGCATTCCCAAACCATAAATACAACTAATGGAAGCGACGACGATCACATCCCTGCGTTCAAACAGCGATCGCGTGGCCGAATGGCGCAGCATATCGATCTCATCATTAATCGAAGAACTCTTTTCGATGTAGGTATCGCTGACGGGAATATAAGCCTCCGGTTGATAGTAGTCGTAATAGCTGATAAAGTATTCCACGGCGTTATTGGGGAAAAATTGCCGCAATTCGTTGCATAATTGGGCCGCCAGGGTCTTATTATGGGCCAGGACGAGGGTAGGCCTGCCGATTTTCTCGATCACAGCGGCAATGGTGAAGGTTTTGCCGGTGCCGGTTGCCCCCAAGAGGGTTTGGAAACGCTGCCGGTTTTGCAGGGAATCTACCAATTGATCGATCGCTGCCGGTTGATCCCCAGTGGGTTGAAAGGGTGCTTGTAGTTGAAAAGCGGTCATTAGCGGCTGGGTGTAGAGAACAGGCAAAATAAATTATCAATCAAATTACCAACACTTATAGGGTTTTGGGAAAGAAAGATGTATCTTAATATTAGAGAGGATTTTAAAAAAAGATTAAAAGTCTTCGAGAATACCCTAAACTTAAATCTTATCGTTTCCCCGAAGCTATTAACGGAAAGGAGTATCAGGTTATGACGGTGGAAAATCTAGAAACGAACGGGACTCAAACCCCAGCAACCACAGAAGAAAAGACCAGCACACGCGGTAAAGCTACTACGGCTAAAACCGCCAAAGATAAAGAAGTGGTCGCCCTTTCGGTGAAAAACAACGCTGAATCGGCTTCCAAAGCCTTAAAATTCTATCAACCCGAACATCGCTTACCCGAAAATCGTCCTGTTGGTACTAGCCATCTTCACTTCACGGAAGATGAAATGTTACCTGGGGGCCGTCCCGTAGAAGTTAGCCATCTGAAAGTGGTTAGTACCTATTCTTCCGTCGGTGGATTGCGTCCTGTCGGCTCTAGTGGTATGGAAGTTAGCAGCACTCTGGCGATCTCTGGCAATCGTCCGATCGCTCTCAGTCATCTGCACATTAGCGAAACTTATACAGTCATGGGTAATCGTCCCGTTGCTTCCAATGAAATCGATGATCCCGAAACTTTAATGGGATTTTTGGATTAATTGTTTTGTTGATCAATATAGATTTTTTCCCTGTCCCGGACGGGGAATTTATTTTTTTAGCCCACCGTTTTTAATCCCGATGCTGTTTAAGCAAAAATTTTTCTTAATTGTCTCGTTTCTAATAGTGGTTTTTTGCGGTTTCGGATTATTAAATCTTACCTACGATACTTCAGTTTTAGCACCAGAGGAATATTATCAGATTCGATCGCTTCATAGTCGCGATGGTATCGGTAAATTTTATCTAGGACGGGAAATCGCTAAAGTCATGGGACACCAAGAAATGTTATGGTTAGAACGTCCTAGTCGCCGTTTCACGGAAAAACCCGATGATCTGATCACCGCACTACATCTAAAACCCACAGACCTAGTGGCAGATATCGGCGCGGGGACAGGTTATTTTAGTTTTCCTATGGCGAATTTAGTAGCACAAGTTTTCGCTGTCGATGTGCAACCGGAAATGTTAGGGGCAATTGATTTTTTAGCCGAGGAAAATCAAGTTAAGAATGTCACCACAATTCTCGCCACAGAAACCGATCCTAAATTGCCTATAAATGTGATCGATTTAGCTTTAATGGTGGATGCTTATCACGAGTTTTCCTGTCCCCGCGAGATGATGGAAAATCTGGTCAAATCCCTAAAACCCGATGGTAGGGTGGTATTAGCAGAATACCGTCGTGAAAACCCTCTGATTCCCATCAAGGCCCTTCATAAAATGACCCGCAGACAGGTAGAAAAAGAAATGGCCGCTGTCGGTTTAGTGCCGGAAGAAATCATCGAGACTTTGCCCCAACAACATTTAATGATTTTTCAGAAAACAAATTCAAATTAGCGAGTTAAGTAGGTAGGCGTTAAAAACTATCAGATGCCCCCCTTATTAAGGGGGGACTAAGGGGGGATCGGCAACCCCCTTATTAAGGGGGATCCCCCCGCCTATCGGCACCCCCCTTATCAAGGGGGGCAGGGGGGATCGAACCTAAAATCCATTTTTAATTTAATTATAACCAGCTACTTAACCTCAGCTAATCCACGGAATTTTCTTTCTGGATTAATACCTCACCAGCGATTAAACGTTGGGCTGCTGACAGTAAAACATCCTCAATCCAGGGCTTGACAAAATAACCTTTTGCTCCTTTAGCAGCGACGAGATGCTGCATTTTTTGCGTCCCGCGCGAGGTAATCATCGCCACTGGTATCCCCTGAAGTTGTTCATCCTCTTGCAGACGAGAGAGCAATTCTAACCCATTCAGGCGAGGCATTTCGATATCGCAGAGAATCAGATCACAAGCTAATCCGGCCTGTAATTTTTCCCATGCTTCTAAACCGTCCTGGGCCTGTTCAATGCGATAACCAGCTTTAACCAAAGAAATCATTAACATTTCCCGCACTATTAACGAATCATCAACAATCAAGACGAGAGGACTCGATTGTGCCAACAAATGAGCGGGATTACTATCAATAATCGTTGTATCGGAGGATGAAAGCTGATTAGGAGTCGCTTTAATACTATTAGCTAGTAATACTTCCCCTGCAATCATTCTTTCAGCTGCCGAGAGTAAATCTCTTTCCGTGTAGGGCTTGGTAAAATAACCACTAGCCCCTAATTTCGCCGCCACCTGACGATGACGTTCAGATCCGCGGGAAGTCAACAAAGCCACGGGAATCGCCGCTAATCGGGGGTCTTTTTGCAAATTAGACAGTAATTCCAGGCCATTCATGCGGGGCATTTCGATATCGCAGAAAACGATATCACAGGGCAAACCACCGCGTAATTTTTCCCAAGCTTCTTGACCATCCCGGGCCTGTTCCACACGATAACCAGCTTTACTAAAGCTTAAAGAGAGCAATTCCCGAACAGTAATCGAATCATCGACAATCAGAACCATAGCCTCGGATTTTTGGCTAGTTTCCACATCTACAGGCGGTACAGATTGGCGCCAAAGACCAGCGTTATCGATACGCAGACGACCCCTGGCGATGTCGATTAACTCTAACACATCGCCGACGGGCATCACCGTACCATCCCCTAAAACCGTCGCCCCAGCAATCCCAGCCGTTTTCGGAATCGGTCCTTCGATCTGTTTGATGACGATTTCCAGTTCACCAATCACTTGATCCACCTGTACCGCGAGGAGATGATTACCACCGCGCAGGATCACGATCGAAAAAGAGTCTTCCTCCGGCTTGCCAGTGTAAAAACTACCGCGATTAAGTTGCCGATTGTAGGAAAGCAAATCGCTCAGGGGTTGGAAAGGTAGTAAAGTGTTTTGCCAGAAAACGCAGCGCCGTCCCTCCCCATCTATTTGGATATCGCTGGCCCGGAAATCCTTCATATCTTCCACTCCGTCCATGGAGAAACCGATGCGAGCATGATTACTAACACAACAGAGGGCCTTACAGATACTCAGGGTTAGGGGTAAACGGAGGGTAAAAGTGCTTCCTTTGCCCAGTACCGAGTCAATAGTAACGGTCCCGCGCACATCGATTAAACTGGTCCGCACCACATCTAAACCCACCCCACGACCGGAAAAATCATCGGCCTGATCTTTGGTACTAAAACCGGGACGAAAAAGAATTTCATAGACTTCTTGGGGACTGAGGTTTTGAGCTTCCCGATCGCTGATCAGGCCTTTTTCGATCGCCTTAAGTTTAACCAGATTAGCATCAATACCGGCCCCATCATCACTAACGGTGATCACGGTTTGATTTCCCTGTAGGAATGCCCGGACAGAGATCTTACCGAGGGCGGGTTTGCCTTTGGCCGTGCGTTCTTGGGGTGATTCAATGCCGTGGGTGATCGCATTGTTGACCAGATGGATCATGGGACTATTGAGATTTTCGAGGATCATCTGATCGATGAGAACATCCCCCCCTTCCACTTTTAATTTGGCTTGTTTTTGCAGTTTCAGGGAAATATCGTGAATTGCCCGGGGTAGATGATCGGCAGTTTGACTAAAGGGAACCATGCGCGATTTGGTCATCCCTTCCTGTAGTTGAGTGGTAGCCTGTCGCAGACTGCGCGTCACCTGATCGGTTTCATCGACGACAAATTGAATATCAGAGGCCGATTCTCGCACTCGCACGATCAATTCGATCATCTCTTGGGATAATAAGTGGAAATCGGTAAAACGGTCGATCTCTAGGGCATCTAGTTCCCCAGTCATAGTCGAATTGCCCTGATTTTTTCCCTTAACTCTACCGTAACCGATGGCACCACCGTAGTTGCGACTAGCCAGTAAAGCCCCTTCTAGGAGGCTTCTTTCATAGAGATCCTGCATCCGACTGCCCACATCGCTGAGATTTTGGACTTGGTTCAGCAAATTATCTAAAAAGAGACGCAGGCGATCCTGATCCTGTTCAAGGCGATTGCGTTTAACCACCAGTTCCCCGATCAGATTGCTGAGGTTGTCCAATTGTTTGATCGGCACCCGCGTCGTCTGTTCAAAAGCTTTACCAACAAGGGGACGCGGGTTATTTAACCCAACCGGTGGACTGACACTGGGGGCCGGAGTCGCTGCCACCACCTGATTGGTTTCTTCGAGGAGTTTTTCTAAATCCTTGAATTCATCCTCTGGGGAGCTTTCTGAGGCAATTTCTGGTGATTCTAACCATTGGACAGGTTCCGCCGCCGCCACCGGGTCCGCTGCTGTGGATTCCCAGAGGATGACCTCTAGGGATTCAAAGATGTCTGGCAGTGGCGATTGCGCCGGTGGAGTGGGTTTTTCCAGAAAAGCTTCTAAGTCTTCGAGGCTGTCGTAAAAATTTGGGTTGCTGATGGTTATAATTGCTTCTGAGTCTGGGATCGCTGCATTTTCTAACAGCAGCGATTCTAGCTCATCCCAATCTTCTGGTTCTGACTTGGGAGCGGTCCCACGGGTAGAATGAAGATCATTAGTGGCGGCTTCTTCCCAATTGATGCTATCGCCAAAAAGTTGCTCTAATTCCTGTTCTAAGGGCAAGAAAGACAGGGTTTGGTCAAGAGAAGCCCCATACCTCGTCGCTGGAGGGGAACTCTGCTCAAATAAAAAGCTGAGTTCGTCTAGGTTCTCGTCACCGTCGGTGTCTTTGTCTTCTAAACTCTCTAACAACTGTTCGAGATCTTCGTTAAAGAAATGATCCGAGTCGGGTTTCATCATGATTTGCTTCCTGCCAAGTCTTCCTTTTTGGTCAACCAATACGCTCTCTTTACTTCAGATTACCGAGAATTTTACCCGATAACTCCATCCACTAGGAATTTTTTTATGGCCAATCAAACTCTTGGACTCGATCGACAATTTTATCCCTATTATCAATCTATCTGTCTGCGAGAAATCCCGATTTTAGCTCAATTACGTCAAGAAACTGCCTCTCAACCCCTGGCAGTCATGCAGATTGCCCCCGAACAAGGTCAGTTTATGGCTTTTTTGGTACAGGCGATCGGGGCGAGAAAAACCCTAGAAATAGGGGTTTTTACCGGTTATAGTGCGCTAGTGGTGGCCTTAGCTTTACCCCCCCAAGGCCAGCTGATCGCCTGTGATCTAAGCGAAGAATACACCAGTATAGCCCGCCGTTATTGGCAGCGGGCCGGTGTCGCCGATAAAATCGATTTAAGAATTGCCCCAGCCCTGGAGACTTTAGATCAATTAATCGCTGGGGGAGAAAGTAATAGTTTTGATTTTGTCTTTATCGATGCCGATAAAAGTAATTATGAGCGCTACTACGAACGGGCGTTACAATTGGTCAGAAGCGGCGGAATTATCGCTATCGATAATGTCTTTTGGTCGGGACGGGTAGCGGCAGCCGATAGCACCGATAATCGCACCACAATTATCCGTTCCCTTAATGCCAAAATTCAGCAGGATGAACGGGTCAATATCAGTATTATTCCTATTGGGGATGGTTTGACCCTAGCCATGAAAAAGTGAAGAAGTTAAGGAGATTAGAAAGGCTTTTGCTCTTCACAATCAGGGTCGATTTTTGTTGTCTAAATCTAGTCACCAGTCGGAAACTACCCACAGTAACGCTATATCTCTTAAGACCGTTAACGACAGCACTAAGTTATCAGTTCAACGGAGAGGGTGGGATTTGAACCCACGTTAGGTGTGACCCTAAAGCAGATTTCGAGTCTGCCGCATTCAACCACTCTGCCACCTCTCCACAGGGTTTGAGTCTGGATTATCATTTTAACAGATTACTTGTCCTAGGATTGATTTTTTTTGATAGACCTCTGGCATAATTGATTTTTGAGGGTTTAAAAACGTCAAAAATAAGGATTAAGTGGCATAAAATCGGTAAATAGACCATTTAATTGATTATTATTCATTCCCAATTCTCCTGACGACCGACTACTGACGACCGACCCCTCACCAACCACGACAATTTTTGATTTTTAGCAAGAGGTCTGATGAATCAAGCTCCTTTTCTTCCAGTTAACCATCCCCAGCCTAACTTTCTTGACCGGTTAGGGAGTCTCTGGAAATTTTCCCGTCCCCATACGATTATCGGCACTTCTTTGAGTGTTTTAAGTCTGTATTTAATTGCTTTGGGCAATATTAGCGATTTTTTTAGCCATTGGTCGGTTTTATTGCTCACTTGGGTCGCTTGTCTCGCGGGTAATATCTATATCGTCGGTTTAAATCAGTTGGAAGACATCGACATCGATAAAATCAATAAACCCCAGCTTCCCCTCGCCAAGGGCGAATTTTCTCGGTTAACAGGACAGTTGATCGTGGGGTTTACTGGTATTTTAGCAATTATACTGGCTTTTATCGGTGGTTTTTGGCTGTTAATCACTGTGGGGATTAGTTTACTCATCGGTACTGCCTATTCCTTGCCACCAGTGCGTTTAAAACGCTTTCCCCTCTGGGCAGCCCTCTGTATTTTTACCGTCCGGGGTGTCATCGTCAATTTAGGTCTTTTTCTGCACTACAACACAGTTATTAATCAAAATCAGTCTATCTATCCCTCGATCTGGGTTTTAACAGCTTTTGTTCTCGTTTTCACTGTTGCGATCGCTATTTTCAAGGATGTTCCTGACCTAGAAGGCGATCGCATTTACCAAATTACCACTTTTACCCTGCTGCTCGGCCCTCAAAAAATCTTAACAATTTCCCTATTGACAATTTCTCTATGTTATGCTGGTATGATTGCCGTCGGACTCTTGGGGATAAGGGGAATTAATTCTCCTCTGGCCATTGTCGCCCATCTGCTCCTACTTGTTCTTCTTTGCTGGCGTAGTCGCGGAGTAAATTTAGAAGATAAAAGCGAAATCAGCGGATTTTACCAATTTATTTGGAAATTATTCTTCCTAGAATACCTGATATTTCCCCTAGCTTGTTTAATATGAAAATATCTCCTTTTGTTAGGTAGTTTTATTATCACTCAAAATGGGGCAAATATGCAGGGAACTTTTATCACTCCCGTGACTTTAAAAGTCGAGAAAACTAATACAGGTGAGCGCATTTTAGCCACGGGTAGCGAGGAGTTTTTTCTACTGATGACCGTGCAGAAAAGTCGTCCCCCAGCAGTTAAAATTATCGGCAAGGGATTAGATGCGATCATGCAAATTGGCTCCCAAGAAATCTAAATTATCGACGGTGCAGTTAGATTAAAATAGATGAATTTTCAATAGCCATAAAAATTGGCAAGTGACCCAAGAAAAGTTAACATTTGCCAAGGATAATTGTCAAGATGATGACTATTTGAGCAATTATTGATGATATAATCAGGATGGTTGATCAAAATAGCCGCTAAATTCCGAACTATCTAGAATTACAGCTTTAATTTCCGCCTAACTAAACTATGACTAAATATTATCAAATCACCGTTAACAATCGTCAGACGGGCGAAAAAATTACCACCACCGTTCCCGATGATAACTATATACTGCACAGTCTGGAAAAACAGGGTCATCAATTACCCTTTTCCTGTCGCAATGGAGCTTGTACCAGCTGTGCGGTCAGGGTATTATCGGGAGATATCCACCAACCAGAAGCGATCGGACTATCGCCGGAATTAAAAGCCAGAGGTTATGCTTTACTTTGTGTTAGTTATGCCCGCAGCGATATGGAAGTGGCCACCCAAGACGAAGATGAAGTGTATGAACTGCAATTCGGTCGCTTTTTTGCCCGTGGGAAAGTGCGTTTTGGTTTACCCTTAGATGAAGAATAGATTCAGGATTAATCGTGCTAGATACCAGCAGCCAATTAGAAAAATACCTAGACATTGCCACCGAAGCCGCCCTAGCGGCGGGAACAATTATCCTCGATAATTGGGGCAAAATCGAGACAATAGAAGAAAAAGGGCGATCGGGCGATTTAGTGACGGAAATAGATCGTCGAGCAGAAAGAGAAATTCTCAAAATTATTGGCCGTCACTTTCCCAAACACGGGATTTTAGCGGAAGAATCGGGAAAACGGCCAGGGACGGACAGCGAGTATCTCTGGGCGATCGATCCTCTCGATGGAACCACCAACTATGCCCACGGTTATCCCGTAGCCGTCGTCTCCATCGGACTACTGATCGCAGGGAAAGCAGCAGTGGGAGTCATCTATAACCCCTTTAGAAAGGAACTATTTCGGGCAGCCCAGGGTTTTGGGTCCACTCTGAACCGTCGTCCTATCCATGTCTCCCGGACCGGTGAACTAGAAAAAAGTTTACTGGTGACGGGTTTTGCCTACGATCGCTGTCAAACCCCCGATAATAATTATGCCGAATTCTGTTATCTCACCCATCTGACCCAAGGGGTACGCCGCAGCGGTTCCGCTGCCAAAGACTTAACCGATGTGGCCTGTGGGCGCTTAGATGGTTATTGGGAACGAGGAATTAATCCCTGGGATCTGGCCGCAGGAGTTATTCTGATCGAAGAAGCTGGGGGTAAAATTACCGCCTACGATGAGAGTCCTTTTTTGATAGAAACGGGGCGAATCGTGGCTACTAACGGACAGATTCACACCCCCTTAAGCCAAGCTCTGCAAAAAGCGGCCTCTTGGAGCTTTCAGTTTTAATTCTTTTAATATTTATTGCGATTATCATTTCGATTAAAGTTAGGATACTCTCTATGATTTTTCCAATTTCCCAGGGATTATTTCAATATGATTTAATCGATCACTTCGCTATTTTAGGAGTCTCGATCGATGCCGAACAGGAGGAGATTCGCGAGCGTTACTTAAAAATCGCCTATAAACTCCATCCTGATACCTGTCGCACTTACACCACCGATGAAAAGAAACGGGCTAATCAGTTACTTTCAAAATTAGTTAACCCCGCCTACGAACATCTGGGCCACGACCTATCTCGCGAAGAATTTCGCCTTGTTTTAGCACAAATGGGCAAGGCAATGGGGAGAGATTTGAGTAAAATCACCATCAGTAGCGAACCAGCTAGAAAACTAGCCCAATCTAGCGCTAACTACGAATTAGCCTATCAAAAAATCCTGCAATCTTTGGCGATCGATCAATATACCGCTCTGGAAAATACCTATCAAAAAATCGCCCAACTCAGTGAACTCAATCTCGTTTATCTGATCTTAACCGAAGGTCGGGGCAACAGGAAAACCACCCCGAAAGTCTTTATCTCCCAGGGCAATACTAACCAGTCCGAGTTAGTGGTCGCGGCTGTCACCACGTCAGCTCGGACTAAAAGCAAAGAATCGCCCCTAGAAGGCTATATTCGCCGCGCCCAAGCCTCTCTTGACGAAAATAACCCCGCCCAAGCTTTGCGAGAATTGCGCGATGCCCTGCGGCAAGAACCGGATAATGGCATCTGTCACGCCCTGATCGGTTTAGCCTACCTGCGACAAAATCAACTGTCCATGGCCCGGGTTCATATCAACCGGGCCTGGAAAACCAGCCCCCAAGATGCGACGGTGATTAGGTGCAAACGGGAACTAGATAAAGTAGTTAATTCTAAGATTGAAATGCCAGACCAGAAAGAACAAAAAGAGGAAGGAGAGCGCAAGGGCGGTTTTTGGTCTCGATTTGGTGGTAAAAAGAATAAATAGGACTACCAGTGCCACCGATTTTGATTAGCAAACTCCCATGATTCATCAACCCCCGGCGGGGACAAGGGATTTATTACCCCTAGAAGTTACCCAAAAAGGCTGGATTAATGATCGCCTTCAGTCTGTCTTTCAGCGTTGGGGCTATCAAAGGATCGTCACCTCCACCATTGAATGGCTCGATACCCTCACCGCAGGCGGTACGATCGATCCCAGCACCGTGATCCAACTCCACGGGGATAGTCAAGGACTATCGGGATTACGCCCTGAATTAACCGCTTCCATTGCCCGTAGTGCCGTCACCCGCATGAGTGGGGAGTCCTATCCCCAACGTCTCTGTTATCGGGCTAACGTTTTTCGTCGCCCTAGCGCCAGTTATCACGGTCGTCAAGTGGAATTCTATCAAGCAGGGGTAGAATTGCTCTTTTCTGGCGGTTTACTAGCTGATGCCGAGATTTTACTGCTCCTGGCTGACTGTTTCGATAGTTTGGCCGTCCCTAACTGGCAGATTATTTTAGGAGAAGCGGGTTTGACTCGTTCGCTACTTTCTCCCTTTCCAGATCCCTTACGCGAACAGGTGAAACGCTGTTTAGCCCTCCTCGACTACGTTAGCCTCGAAAATCTTCCCTATCCCAACGAAACCCTCCGGCAGCAAGCCCGACAATTATTTCACCTGCGCGGTAATCCTGAGGATGTCCTCGCACAAGTGGCCGTATTAGCCCAGGAAGAATCAGCCCAAAAAGCCGTTAATAACCTTAAATCCCTAGTAGAGCTGCTTAATGCCGATCGCGCTAGTCCTTTCCCCCTAATTCTCGATTTAAGTCTGATTCAAACCTTTGATTACTACACCGGCATCGTTTTTAAAGCGGTTAGTGATCACCAGCAAAATCTCAGTATTTTAGGCCAGGGCGGACGCTATGATCAATTATTGGGCGTTTTTCATCCCCAGGGCCAATCGGCTCCGGGTATCGGTTTTTCCCTAAATATCGAAGAACTGCACGAAAGTCTATTATCAGGGCAGACTTTACCCAGTCAAGCTCCACCCCTCGACTGGTTGCTTATCCCTTTGGGTAATAACGCCCAGATAGCGACTTTTAGTAAGGCTCGCTCCCTTCGCACCAGTGATCCGAATCTGAGGGTGGCGATCGATTTAGGTGGTCGCAGCGAGGCACAAATTCGCACCTATGCCCGCGATCGAATGATTAAAAATCTCGCCTGGGTGCAAGAAGATGGTTCCGTGAGGGAAGAATCTCTCTAAAAGGGGGCAAAAGCGGCGAAAATACTGCCTTCTGCCCGCTGCTATAGGACTCTATCTAGGGCTTGCGGCAAAAAGTACGGGCGAAGCATTCGGGCAATAACCTATCGGTGAAACCGTAGATTTTTTATCCGAATGCTTCGCCCCTACAGGACGCGGGCCGATGAAGACGCAAGGTTTTGAAGCACGATTCCCTCAAAATCTTGCACCTGTTTCGCGAGAATAGACCTCGTTCCCACACATAAACCAGAAGAGCCGTTCAAAAAACTTTATAAATATGGCATAGAACGAGTTAGTTAGGACGCTTTCAATTTTCAAACTCTTATCGGTCAAGGGTTTCAGCGATTGATTGTCCTAACCACCCCGCTCTTTGCTATAGGGTTTGCTGAATAACTGTGAAATACTTATGATATAAAGATTACAGCCATATTAAATTCCCAAAAAGTCAAGAAAAAGGGACAGAAAACGGCTAAAATTGCTAAAATACCCTTGCACTTATTCGACAAGAACATATGTACCGAAAAACGAACGAGTCTTCAATTGCCCCAGAAAACTTTGAGTTGCCTTAAGCAGGTTTCTGTGAAGCAAGAATCTCCCATCACACAGCTTGGCATTGTGATGGCGAGAGTGTCAAAATTGTGTTCAATTACTCGTCATCCCAGTCATGCCTTCCAGCGGTCAAGTGAAATCGATTTTTTTTCTGATCCTCTTTCTCCTCAGTATTCTAGGGGGTATTCTACTGGCTTCGCTACTTCAACAACCAGCGATCGCCCAATCGCCTTCCTCGGATACAGTGCTGAATCGTTATCAAATTGGACAGCAAACCTATCTAGAAAATTGTGCCACTTGCCATATTGCTATTCCTCCCAGCATCCTACCTAGTCAAACTTGGAAAAAAATCCTAGAAAATCCTAATTCTCACTATGGTATCCGTTTAAAACCAATTGTTGGCATTACTCAGCGTCTTATCTGGGATTATCTCAGTTATTCTTCCCGCCCTCTTAGGGAGACTACTTTTGTTCCCCTCCTAATTGAACAGTCCAGCTATGTAAAGGTTTTGCATCCTAGGGTCAATTTACCCACTCCTCTCGGTCACACCACCTGTGTTACCTGTCATCCCAACGCTTCCCGCTACGATTATAAAACCCTTACCCCCATCTGGGATGATGCAGCCTAATCAGGAGTCAGTTTTCAGTTTTCAGATGTGAGTTTTTAGTTCACTGATTACTGTTTACTGATCACTGAGAGGAGGTGCAGTTAGGGTGATTTCGCCGATTTGGCCAGCTTTACCCATTAATTGGGCAGGGTTTTCGTTAAGAGAGATTTTAACAGCACCAGCATTGCCCGATCGAATATTTAAACTCTTTTGGGCTGTCCAAGTTTGTTTAGTCCCGGGTTGGAGATTGCCTTCATGGACTTTTTTGCCATCGGCAATTACCCTTACCCAAGCGGCCTGTTCAATAGTTACCCGGGCCGAGAGGGGAACTTTTGGCTGAGGAGAAAGGGAAGGAGAGGCTACCAGCGCAGGAGAGACTACCGGTGCGAGGGAACCCACGGGGGAAGGAGAGGGAGTAACGGCAGGGGGGTTAGAGAGAGGGGGACGGAGGAAAAGATAGCCAATACCACAAAATATACCCGCCAGCAAGCCTAGCCAGAGATACATCCCGAAAAAGGTTGATTTAGTTGGTTGGGGGCTAGTTTCTGGGGCTGGTTTTTCTGGTTTCACCCGTTCCACTTTTGGGGCAGCGGGTTCAGCCTTGGGAAGAGGGGTAACTTTTGTGGGCAGTGTTTTCGGGATAGTTACCTCTTGGGCTAATTGTTCCGCACTAGGAGACAAGCGATCGGCTAAAGCTTTACCATCAATTTTTAGAGCATCACCGTAGCGTTTGATAAATCCCTTGACATAAATTAATTCTGGTAATTTCTCCCAATTCCCCCTTTCCAACGCTTCTAGCATTGGCAATCTAATCATCGTCAGGGCGGCGATATCGTCTATGCTCAGGCCGCTTTCTTCTCGTTTTTGACGTAAATAAGTCCCGATTTCCTTGATTTGTTCGGCTTGTAGGGGACTGAGTTGACTCATAATTCCAGTCATAATCTATACCAACTTAGATGATAGTCTCGATTTTGTTATTTTGGGATAATCTGTTCTCTAGAAGATCCTTTTACCTTGTCACCATTACTGGCGAAAAGGTTCCAAAAACTGGCAAAAATCGGCAATACTTGCCAAAGTTAAGTTTTTTATTCTAGGGTGACTGCACTGACCAGATAATACATACATTTGTTCTTAATGCTTGTTTTTCTCGAACTCTCATCTGATCGCTAATTAGGGCTTGCTGAATAAATCTTAAAACCTTGTTGGATAAGACTTTTAGACCTTTTGTCAATCAAAAAGTACCGGATATGGGAGTGGTCGGGGGGGAAATTCAGGTACTTTTCCCCTGAAAATTAGGTAATTGGCCACCTCAAAACCGGTAAAAACCCACACCCCACACCCCACACCCGTTCGGACCTCGGCGTGAGCTCGGTCGAACGCTGAGCTCACGGCCGAAGCCCACACCCTGCCCCCACCAACAAACTTTTTGCCGCAAACCCTAATTATGACCTTTATTCCCCATCCCGACACCACCCCCCTTCACCTTAGCTGTGCCGTAGTCACGGTGAGCGATACTCGTACCCCAGAGACGGATAGAAGTGGCCAAATAATTCAAGAGTTACTAACTCGAGCGGGTCATGATATCGGCCTATACTTAATTATCCCCGATGAACCCTTACAAATTCAAGCAATTTTACCAGAAATTAGCAATCAAAATCAGATAAAAGTCTTAATTCTCAATGGGGGTACGGGTATTGCTCCCAGAGACACTACATACGATGCTTTAGTACCTTTATTAAGGATTACTTTGCCCGGTTTTGGCGAATTATTTCGTTATCTCAGCTATCAAGAAATTGGCTCCCGTGCCATGGCATCAAGGGCAATAGCTGGGGTTTATCAAAACTTGTTAGTCTTTTCTCTCCCCGGTTCTACTAATGCCGTTAAATTAGCCCTAGAAAAACTGATTCTTCCCGAAATCTCACATCTGGTTAAACAGATAAATGGGTAATTTATTGGGATTTAATCTGGGCGGAAATTTCTTGAAAACATACATCCCAAAAATAGCTAGCCAGATTCACTGCGCTTAACAGTTTGGGAATTCCTTCACTTAGACTAGCAAAACCTAGATTTTTAATCTGGAGAAGATCAATAGTTATCGCAAAAGTTAAAAGTGCTAAAGCAATGATTAAAATTTGGTAAGAAGTTTGTGTTATTTGCCGCCAAAATGCTAAACCATAAATCAGAATTGCCAGGCCGTAAACAGAGATAGTCAAGAATTTGGGAATATTAAAATAGAGAAGAATGATATGAACTCTGAAGATTTCATTGATGGCAATCAGTCCCGTTATTATACCAGAAAAAAGTAAAAAATTGTAAGAATTATTGAAACTTGTCTTGCGGGACAATACATCATAACTAAAAAGGCAAACAATCGGAGGTAAACAACAAAGAAACTGAAAAGAATGGGTTAATAAACCGGCGATCGGAGTTGGGGGAGTAGCGGGAGGATAAAACAAAAGACTAGAGGGTAATTCTGCCCGATCAACCCCAGCAATCAAAGCTAAAATCAAGAGGAGAACGACAAGATTTATTTTTAGAAAATGCTGTTCTCGTGAGGACATAAGTATAGTAGTTTATAATTGTGGCTATTAACCACGGTATAATTCACAGAGTGCCGCTTTCTACAGGCTCGATCTACATACCGAAGCGCCAAGCATTTCCCTGATTGTGTTAAGGACAATTTTCTCGGTTTTCTATGCTCGATCAAAAAGAACTTTTGCGTTTATTACAATTGGCTAGTCCCATTTTACCCGTGGGGGCCTATAGTTATTCCGAAGGGCTAGAAACCCTCGTCGAAAAGGGGATTATCTCCAATAGTGCCAGCTTAAATGATTGGTTACAGCGATCGCTTTGTCAAGGCTCGATTCGCTTAGAAACGGCTGTTTTGTTAAGGGTATATCGTTGTTTTTGTCAAGAAGATTTTACAAAACTTAATTATTGGGACAATTGGTTATCGGCAACGCGGGAAACGGCCGAATTAAGACAACAAAGCTGGCAAATGGGGCGATCGCTGTTAAACCTATTGCGGGAGTTAGCACCGGCCAGAGATAATCTACCAGAACAGGCTAATTATGCCACCGCTTTTGCGATCGGGGCAAGTCATTGGCAAATTGGGGAAGAATTGGCGGTTTTAGGCTATTTACACAGTTGGGCAAGTAATTTAATCAATGCAGGATTGCGTTTAATTCCTCTAGGACAAACCCTAGGACAAGCGCTTCTGATCGGTTTACAGCCCAGTTTATTAACAGCAACAGCAGATATTATCAGTTTAGCCGATGAAAACCTAAGCAGTTGGAGTTGGGGGCTAAGTTTTGCCAGTATGAACCACGAAACCCAGTATAGTCGTCTATTTCGCAGTTAGAAATTTAGAGAGAAGAGCAGGAGAATGACGGAAAAAAGCAGATAAGGTATAGTATGATTGAAAAAAAATCTTAAGTCCTAGTTCTCCCTTTCTGAGTAACTAAGGGTTTTAAGGAAAGATGCGAACACTCTACCTAGCCACAGTGTACCAATGTTTAGTCAATCAGAAAAAATTCCCGTTTCGGTGTTGATTCCCGCCAAAAACGAGGAATCTAACCTTCCCGCCTGTTTAGAGAGTGTTGCTAGGGCTGATGAAGTGTTTGTCGTCGATTCCCAAAGTAGCGATCGCTCGATCGAACTATCTACCAACTATGGGGCTAATGTAGTCCAATTTTATTTTAATGGTCGTTGGCCGAAAAAGAAAAACTGGTCCCTCGATAATCTGCCTTTTCGCAACGAATGGGTATTAATCGTCGATTGTGATGAGAGAATCACCCCCGAACTATGGGACGAAATCGCCACCGTGATTCAAGATCCCAACTATAACGGTTATTATCTCAATCGTCGTGTCTTCTTCCTCGGACAATGGATCCGTTATGGTGGCAAGTATCCCGACTGGAATCTGCGCTTATTTAAACATAAGTCGGGTAGATACGAGAATTTAAACACGGAAGATATCCCCAACACGGGAGATAACGAAGTTCACGAACACGTTATCCTCGATGGCAAGGTGGGCTATCTCAAAAATGATATGCTGCACATCGATTTCCGCGATATCTATCATTGGTTAGAAAGACATAATCGTTATTCCAACTGGGAAGCGCGGGTTTATTACAATATTCTCACCGGTAATGACGAAAGTGGTACGATCGGAGCGCACCTGTTCGGTGATGCAGTGCAGAGAAAACGTTTTTTAAAGAAAATTTGGGTAAAACTGCCCTTTAAACCGCTACTGCGCTTTATTCTCTTTTATTTTATCCGTCTCGGTTTCTTGGATGGCAAAGCTGGTTACATCTACGGTCGTCTTTTGAGTCAGTACGAATACCAAATAGGGGTTAAATTGTACGAATTACGGAGATTTGGCGGTAAATTAAACGTTAATACCCATACTAATCCTCCGATTAAACCCTCGGAACCTCAACCCGCAGAAATGATTAAATAGGTTTTATGTCCCCAGAAATCCGCACCGATGAGGAAGCGTGGCTAGATCTGCGTACCTACGATCAATCTTGGTTCGATCGCGGTCGTTCTAATCCAATTATCCTACTTTGGTGGTTAGTACAGGGGATTCTTTTCCCCCTCAGTTTGCACCAGATGGACAGCTTTCGCTGCGCTGTTTTGCGGCTATTTGGGGCTAAAATCGGCCTTGGGGTGAAAATTCGCCCGACGGCAAGGGTTACTTATCCTTGGAAAGTGGCGATCAGCGATTATACTTGGATCGGCGATGATGTGGTGATTTATAGCTTAGATAACGTTACCATCGGCAGTCATTGTGTGATTTCTCAAAAATGCTATCTTTGCACTGGCAGTCACGATCCCGGCGATCGCTCTTTTGGCTTAAAAACCACTCCCATCCTCATCGGTAATGGTACATGGATCGCGGCCGATTGTTTTTTGGCTCCGGGGGTAAAAATTGGCTCTAATGTTGTTATTGGGGCAAGAAGCAGCGTATTTGCTGATATTCCCGCTCAAAAGGTCGCTTGGGGCAGCCCCTGTCGTCCTCAATACGATAGAAAGATGAATTCTTATAGCAGTTAAGCTAAGAGGCATTTTAACCGTCTATCCTGAGATTAGCTAAATCTTCCCCAATCCCTTTACTTTAGAAAGGTCTGACTGGAATGATATATCCGAACTTCCCCGTTGACAAAAGGCCATAACCTGTGCTGTAGGAGGGATTAAAAGAATTTCCGCCGCCCCTTTACTGGGTACAAATTAGGGAAACCCCTAATAAATCTAACGCATGATTGTTGCAGTTCAGTCGGTCGAGTTATAGTCATTTCAATTAAGATTGAGAATATCAATCCCAGAGTTCATAAGGGTTTTGTCGGTCTAGAGTGTATCAGACTTATCTGAAATGACTATATCTTAGAAAAACGATAACTTCCTTATCTAATCGTACATTCTACTGTATGCAAGCAAATTGTCCCCAGGTCTTCCAACAAAGTCCGAAAACTATGCACAGGGAGGTTGTCTTGATTCCGTTTTTTTCTCTCTTTAGATTGAGCGGATTCACTGCGACTAGCTTTAATCAGATTCAGAGAACTATCATCAATTTCTTCATCCTCAAATAACCAAGGAGCCAAGCACTGTTTTAAATGCCATTCCACATAATAAGCCAACATACACAAAAAGATATGAGCCTTGATTCTATCACCCTGATAATGATAGATAGGACGTACCCTTAAATCAATTGACTTATAACAGCGAAATGCCTCCTCCACTTGAGATAAACTTTTATAGGCTTTAACCCTTGTCGCTGCATCCATCAACATTTACTACCAAATCATTACCAGCAGGTGCAGAGCAGAAGAAGTTAAGAACATTCCCCGCAATAATGGCCAGCAGTGGCCGGAGAAATAAGGCGGGGAATGCCTGCTTGAGCTAGAGGTTCTGGAACAGTACGTTGGTGTTACTGAGAGCAGGAGATCCCGTCAACGTGACGATCGCCAACGGAGTGAAGGTTGATCCCGCAGAGCCATCGGCATCGTAGGAGAGTACCCCACCGCTGTAGGTGAGGTAACCGCCAGCAATTGCACCTGTGTAGGTTGTGGTTCCCAAAGCCCCGTTACCCAAGGCTGTGAAGGCGCTGGCACCGGTTATATCGAACACGATGGTGTCGGTATCGCCGGAAATTGCACTGAAATTGGTAATCACATCCTGCTCGCCGTAAATGCTCAGGAACTGGAAGGTGTCGTTGCCGCCGCTACCAGCGAGGGAATCGTTGCCGAACCCGCCGACGATGGTGTCATTACCATTACCACCATTGATGATATCATTGCCAGATCCGCCGTAGATCAGATCAAAGCCGCCGATTCCGCTGATGGTGTCGTTGCCGGTGCCGCCCCTGATAGTGTCGGCGCCGTTGCCGCCGTCGATGATGTCGTTGCCGTCGCCGCCGCTGATGGTGTCGTTGCCTTCGAGGCCGCTAAGGTTGTCGTTACCAGTTGATCCGGTGATGGAATCCGCGCCAATTGTACCTGAGCCAATCACAATACTGCCTCCAGACGGCCCATCATTCGGGTCAGGACCGCCACCCACAGTCATGGCGATGGTGGCGGAATTGGCAACACCCTGGTTGCCAAGAGTATCGAAATAGCCATTGGACACCGCCACTGTTCCCGTTGCTGACCGGAAGTCAGTAGCGGTGAAGGTGGCGGTGTAGGTATCGCCGTTAACGCTAGTGAAGTTGCTCAGCACCCCCTTGGTCAGGGTCACGTCGCTGGCGGTGAAACCGCTTACGGCTTCGCTGAACTGGAAGGTAACTGTAGTACTAAAGTTTTGGCCAGTGAGCGGTGAGCTGCCAAAGCTGATGCCCACGGTAGGATTGAGCGTATCAATCGTCACCGTATCCGAGCCGGCTCCACCGGTGTTACCGGCCACGTCGCTGTAGCTGGCCGCTGCTACGGACACCGAGCCGGTGGTTTCCACCGCGTCGTCGGCCGTGAAGATGGCCGTATAGCTGTTGCCATCCACTTGGGTGAAGTCGCTCAGGGTTCCACCGCTGACGT